>NZ_JCAQHY010000021.1:0-614 GCF_059621045.1 Vagococcus sp. WN80Y | reverse complement strand
TTATCACTCGCTATCACTATTCTACTGGAATAATCAGAGAATCTCAGTAGCACTGATTTTCCAGTTTTGCTAGTCTATGTGTCACGCCGCATGTGACACTACTCGATTTTTTATTTGACGATTTAATTGAGAGAGGAAAAGGAAAATATTCTCTCATCTCAACTAATTATCACTTGCTATCACTATTCTACTGGAATAATCAGAGAATTTCAGTAGCACTGATTTTCCAGTTTTGCTAGTCTATGTGTCACGCCGCATGTGACACTACTCGATTTTTTTATTTGACAATTTAATTGAGAAAGAATAGGGAAATATACTCTCATCTCAACTAATTACCACTCACTATCATTATTCTACTAGGATAATCAGAAAATTTCAGTAACACTAGTTTGTCACTTTCCCTCGTCTATGTGTCACGCCGCATGTGACACTACTCGATTTTTTTATTTGACGATTTAATGAGGGAGGAAAAGGGAAATATACTCTCATCTCAACTAATTATCACTCGCTATCACTATTCTACTGGAATAATCAGAGAATCTCAGTAGCACTGATTTTCCAGTTTTGCTAGTCTATGTGTCACGCCGCATGTGACACTACTCGATTTTTTATTT
>NZ_JCAQHY010000143.1:0-48339 GCF_059621045.1 Vagococcus sp. WN80Y | reverse complement strand
AACAGAGCGAAGAACACAAGCAACAATGACTTTTTGATGAATGTCTAATCTAGCACAACAAGACCGAAATACATCTTCCATTTTCACCATTCCTCCTTGAAAAAATGTCCAGAAGAGGCTATTCTACTTATAGAAACAATTTATTTTTATACGCAGGTTCTATGACCTAATGATTGGTGCAAATAAGTAGAATGATCTAGTTTGTCCCTCAAAGTTACTTGGAGCAGAACCTCAATAAGTGATCGACCTACAAAGCCACTCCTGTCACTTTTATTATGACAGGAAATCGTCTGTAGGTCGATCTCTTTTGTTTTCAGGCTGTATAATTTATGATGTGGATGAAAAAAAATCATTCACATCTATTTTAGTACAAAAAAATAGAAACATATGATAATTTCCGATAGAATGAAATCGACTAAAACCCATTCAGAAAGGAAGTTTCATATGTCTCATAATAATTGTATCCGACTTTCACTCGATTTGAAAGATAAAAATATTACGTTTGAGGAAAATTTTTGCGAAGAGAAGAATATAAAAGGCGTCACAAGCAACGTCTATTTCGCAACACTCACTTATATACCTGACAAGTGTCCCTGCTGCGGACTGCCTAATACAAACTATTCTATCGTTAAAAATGGCTTCCTAACCTCACGTATTACCTGGCTTAGTTCAGCTCACTATCCAACGTATATCCACTTAAAGAAACAACGATTTCTCTGTCGTCATTGCCAAACGACGTTTGTCGCCCAATCAAAAGAAATACAGCCAGGTTGTGTTATTGCTAACAGGGTCAAACACTCCATTGCGATTGAATTAAGCGATGAGGTCTCTTTAAAAAACTTATCTAAGCGCCATTTTGTTTCTCCTACGACAATCGGCCGTGTCCTCACTCAATTAGGCCGATCTTTCAGAGTTAATTTTAACCATCTGCCTGCCCATCTTTCTTTTGATGAATTTAAATCTGTCAATAGTATGACAGGTAATATAAGTTTTATTTACGCTGATTCTGTGACTCATGCCATTCAAGATATCCTGCCAGACCGCTGCTTGCACTCGTTACGTGATTATTTTATGCGATTCTCTTTAGAAGCTCGCCTAGCTGTTAAAACCATTGTGGTCGATATGAATGCCGCTTATTTCACACTTGCGTGTGAGCTTTTTCCCAACGCGAAAGTGATCATTGATCGCTTTTATTTGGTTCAACTTATCTCGCGTTCGTTAAACCAGACTCGAATTCAAGTGATGAAATCATTCTATTCCTCACACTCTGAAAACATGAAGAACTACCGCAAACTCAAGAATTACTTTTCCACTCACAGAAAAATGAGTTTGATGCCTTTAAACAAGTCGTTGAATCAATGCCTGAAGGCATTTCCTCTCTGATGACAATGTCATTAAAGACGTTAAAAAAGCATTTGTCACGGATCGAGAATACGCTTAATTATTCCTTCTCAAACGGTCCTTTAGAAGGAGCTATAATAAAATAAAAGTCATAAAGAGGATTGCCTATGGTTATCGGAGTTTTTGGAACTTCAAGCATCGCATTCTAGTTAGCTTCAATTTAACACAAAAAAACAACTCCATCATGACTGATAGAGTTGCTTAATTTATAGAAAATTCGACTAAACTCTAGCCATCCACATCATTTGACGTAGAGCCGGTTTTCATTCTATTTGGTGAGGGCGATAGCCCTCATGAGTGTTTGTCCCAACCTCTTTAATTACAATTTAAGAGCAACTGCCGCTCTCTAATAAACCATTCCACCTTCTTACTCCCGAAAAAGTGACAGTGTGTGCTTCAAAGTATCTGGCTCCACGACTTAAAGCCGTGTTACAGTTGCGAGTACAGCATTGATTTTCCACCAATTTCTTTTGTAGGCTTCGACTAAAAATAGTTATGATTTTCCATCACTATTTCCCACCTAATAGACTCACTGAGATTCAATTGTCTGACGATAGGTTAACAATAACACAGATATAATGGAGCTTCAAGAATTAGCTATCAATTTATTAAACAAGTCAAAATAGTATTAGTCGCTTGTTATTGTGACAAATAAAAAAACTAATCATTCATTTTAGATGATAGCATCTCTCATAAATAATTAGTTTTAAGTTGTCTTACAATTGAACAACTACTTGTTTTTTGCGTAGATGATTTTGCAATAGCATTGCGACAATTGTAAAGAAAATCGGTCCAATCATCAAGAAAAAGACAGTCGAATAGTCCCCCTTAACTAATGGTTGAAGAATCGTAAAAAAGATACTCAATACAATACTAATCGCAACACTCCAGCTCGCCCAATAATAACTTCGTTTTGTTTTTAGCACACAAAACGCACTATGATCCTGCTTATTTTTCTTAAAAAAAGGAAACGAACATGCTACTAAAAAATATGGAATAGAACGAGAAATATTAGTCATCAATGTCAGTTGATTGTACAAATCATTAATATATCGTCCACCAAATGACACTAATAATATAAAACCAGAAACTGCTAAACATTGGAGCCACATCGCATTAGAGTGAATACCACCACGATTTTGAAAATGAATCTTCGGCGACCAATAGCTAGCAGGCGTTCCACTTAGTAAACTCTTTAAAGGTACATAAATTATCGATGACAACAAACCAATATAAGTAAAAAATAAAGAGAATCCTGTATATCGTAACAATAAACTAGCCATAATTGCTGACTTAGCTTGACCAATCCCCAAAGCCAATCCAACTTGATAACCCAAGTTCTCCATCAAGACATACATCGCGTTTCCTAGATGAATCTTATTGCCAGAAAGAATGGACTGCCAGTTAACGCTACTCCCCCATAACATAATACCAACTAAATAATTACAAACAATAAGAACCGTACCAATTAGCAGAGCAATTGGAAAACGTCGCTTCGCATTTTTTACTTGATCGACCATGCTGGCAACCGTGTCCAACCCTCCAAAAGCAGTAATGCCAAAGGTGAAGAAGGCTAAATTACCTAAAATACCACCATAGTTTGGGTTAGGTGATGAGATAAACGATACCCCATTTTTTAGTGGCTGTGCCATTTGGCCTCCATTATGAATAAGTAAGTAACCATTTCCGATTAGCGCTATTCCAAAAAGACTTAATACTAACGTTCCACCTAAAAGCATCATTCGAGAAACTTGCCTAAAGCCCATATTAACAAGCTTCGTTACCACAATAACCGCTAAAACTGCTAGTATTCCAATAACCTGTCGAATTGACAAGCCTAAAAATGTCGTTTGGAGTTGTGTTTGATCTTGACCAAATATAAAAATGGAGAACGGAATCCAGAGCTTCATAAAAACACTAGTCATCCATAA
This sequence comes from Vagococcus sp. WN80Y, assembly GCF_059621045.1. Classification (NCBI taxonomy): domain Bacteria; kingdom Bacillati; phylum Bacillota; class Bacilli; order Lactobacillales; family Enterococcaceae; genus Vagococcus; species Vagococcus sp. WN80Y. The sequence continues at coordinate 45,007 of NZ_JCAQHY010000143.1, read as the reverse complement.
AATATAACTGCTATACCAAAGAAAGGTCGCAACAAAAGCTGATTTTTCTGATTGAGATGATTTTAGCCAGCTATAAATTCCACCTCCCTGATCCTTATAGGTAGATGATAGCTCCGAAACAATAAACGTATAAGGAACAAAAAAAACGATTGCAGCGATTATGTACCAAGGGATAGCTGCATACCCCATCAAATAAAATGCATTTGACATACTTGAAAATGAATAGACAGTAGTTGTGATCATTAACACCAACTTAAATTGTGAAAGCGAGACTTGTTTGTCATCGACCATCATTCCACACTCCTTATAACTAAACTAACTTTCCGTCATTATTTTGCTTGAAATTATCTCATACTCTCCCTGTGGTACATCAAATGCCCAAAAGTCATTTTTTGGCTTTAAATAATGATTAATAACTCGCAAAACACCTAAATGACCGACTAATAAGATCGGCCTTTGATCATTATACCTTTTCTTAGTAATAATCTTTACAAATTCTTTAGTTACTCGGGACTCAAATTCATTAAAATTTTCTGCCTCTGGAGGCGTTACGTTAAAAGGTTTAGTCAACCAGTTCTGCCATTCTCTAGGAAACAAACGCTCTATTTGATTGGCATCGAGCCCTTCCCATAAGCCAAATCCTTTCTCATCAAAGGACGGACATTCAATTATGGGCGTCTTTTTTTCACCTCGAATAATCTCCGCCGTTTCTTTTGTTCGTTTTAGACCACTTACATAAATAGCTGAAAAATCAACTAACCTCAACTTCTTTTCCACTGATTTTGCTTGCTCAACTCCTGTTTGATTAATAGAAATATCCAGGTCTCCATAAAACTTCCGCTGTTTATTCAACTCTGTTTCACCGTGACGCACTAAATAAATCACCCAAACCAACTCCTTGCAGCAAAATAGACAAGTAAAAAAACAAGCTGGCTGATACAAGCAAAAGCACCTAATGTATCGCCATTTAATCCATCAACTTTTTGATAAACTAATCGTTTGTACCCACTACTTACTAACAAAACAGCAGCATATGCTAAGACTCCTGCTAGCTCTAAAAAATAAGCTAAAAATCCAACCGCTATTAGCTGAGCTACGAAAATACTAAAAGGTGAAACATCTAAAAAAGTAGTACCTAAACCTTGAGTAGAACCCGCATACCGCATACGATAAAACAATAAAGAGATGCCAGCCTTTCCAATTAAACTCATTGTAATAACTAATAAAATACCCAAACTAGTTGAAAAAAGACCCTGAAAGCTAATAACCAGCCCCATCACTAAACCATAGTAAAACACTAAGGCCAAAACCCCATTACTTCCTATACGACTATCTTTCATAATCTCCAGCATACGCTCTTTTTTTCGCGATGAAAATAAGCCATCTGCCGTATCACATAGGGCGTCGAGGTGAAACCCTCCTGTCAAAAGGCAGTCAACAAATAACGTGAAAAAAAAGCTCAGTGGTAAAGGGAAAAATAAGCTAACTACATAAAAACAGGCTCCTTCAATAGCACCCAGTAACCCTCCAAATAAAGTAAACCAGTGTACCCCTTTTTTCATGCGTAGAATCGGCTCATCAACGGGAATAGGGATAGGAATTCTCGTGAAAAATTGCGTGTATAAAATCAACGCTTTAATCATTTAATTTTTTGTGGGAGTCCGCTTATCACAAAATAGACGGCATCCGCTTCCTTTGCTAAAAGTTGATTGACTCTGCCCAATAAATCGCGAAATAAACGACCAAATTTAGTATTCGGCACGACACCTAGTCCAATTTCATTTGTCACTAAAAAAACCTCATCACCTAATGACTCTTTTAACTCCCTTAAAATTAATTGCCATTCAAGCATAATCAATTGCTCTAACTGACGAAAATCTGCCATACTCATCTCTTCGATCGCTTGATCAAACTTAGCTGGTTCGATAGCAAATTCTTTTTCTAGCAGATAAAAAAAATAGTTAGTTGTAAATAATGTCGCACAATCAAATAAATAACTTTGATTGATTTTCTGATCTTTCAAAAATTCTGGTAGCTTTAAAAAAGCCTCATGAGTTTGCCAACTATCAGGACGCTGAGCTCGGTGTTGAACAATGCGGTCCTGCATCTCTTGGTCTTCTGGACTTGAAATCCCCGTTGCTATATAACAAACCCGCTCTCGATTTATTAATTGCTGTTCTGCAAAAGTCGATTTGCCACTCCTTGCTCCCCCAGTTACAACAGTAAGATAGCTCATTAAATAATCGTCCCTTCTTTGACTTCTCCCAGATAAGTAAGAGAAAAATTCTTCGCTATTTCAGATGACTCTTCAGGACTGATTGCAACAAGCAAAACAGTTGCCGGACCTGCTGATCTCGTTAAAACCGGCTGTTGCTGAATTGCCATATTAAGTGTGAACATTAACTCACTTGAAGACGCTAAACAAGCCGCTTCATGAATAATTCCTTTTGATCCCACAGGCAATAACTCACGAACCCCCCTTGTTTTACTGAGGCTCCGGACATCTTCATAGGTAAAAATCTCATCCTGATTGGCAACCACCTCTTTTCCAACATAAGGCTCTCCTAAATAATAAAACTGATCGCCAGATTGTAGTTGACCAAATTTTAATTTTCCCTCTGTTACTTTGCCAATCACGGTAATACCAATAGAAGACATTGTAGTGGACATATTCTCCTCCGTACTACCATTTATAGGCAGGTAAGCTAGATTAGCTTTTGCCAATTCCTGATGAATACCTTCTATCATTAAACGACCTGTTTCATCATATTCATTGCCAATTAAATCAACAACAGCAATAGGTTCTACCCCAACCGACAGTAGCTCCATCAAAGGAACACGTAAACAGAAGGCCGCCGTTATACGTGGAGAAACTTGAACAACATCGCCAACTTTCTCACCAATAGCCGCACTACTGTCACAAGCAATTACTAATTGTTCGGTTTCATTAATGGATAAAACCGTTAAATCACGATAGTTTTGCATCTAAATCCCCCTAGGATTGCGCTAAAATTTCTTCTACTAAAGATAGCATTGTACACTCAGTCGCTTCATACGTGACTGAAAATCCTGTTGCTTCAATTGCACGTGTTGTTACAGGTCCAATTGAAGCAAATTGTAAGGCAAAGGGCCGCCGCTGATACAACGAATAAAAGTTTTGCCAAGCCGACGGACTAGCAAACACGACAATTGCTTCATCTTTTTCTAAATCCAACCAAGCTTTTAATGCCAATTGCTGTTCCACCAAAAAATCATTACGATACAAAACAAAATCGTCAACTAAATGATTAGCCAGTCGTAACCTCTCTTGAATTATTTTGCGAGAAAGGTCACTCTGAGGAAATAGAACTCGTTGCTGACTAGACTGTTTAGTCAACCAATGTTCTAAAAAAACTTCAGATGTAAAATAACTTGGATACTCGGCTCTCAGCTGATCTTCTTTACGCAAGCTACTAAATGTTTTACTGCCAATAACAGCCAGAGAGCAGTTTGGAGGAATCGACTCATAATAGTCATAGAAAAAACGAACAGCAGCACTACTTGTAAAAAACACCCAGTCATACTCAGTTAATGCTCGCGGTAAAGCCGGAATCTGCTCTATTAAACGTAACGAAATCAACGGTAAATGTTGCCAACTCCCGCCTTTAGTCGAAATCAACGCTTCAATTGACGACTCTATTGGCTTCTCACGAGTAAAAAGCAACTCCTTAATCATTCTTATTTCTAAGCTCCGCAACCAAGTCAGCCCCACCTTTTTGGTAAAATTGCTCAGCAACTAATTTTCCTAATTCAACAGGATCCTGCCCACTAACCTGTTCTTTCATCATAATAGTCCCATCAATATTACTTAAAAAACCTGTAAATTGAATAGAATCATCTACAAAATTAGCGAAACCGCCGATAGGAAAAGTACAGCTACCATCCATTTCACTTAAAAATGTTCGTTCAGCTGTAATACATGCACGACTTTTTGGACAGTCGATTGCTTGAAGTAGCGATAAAACATCTTCACGATCTTTTCGACACTCAAGAGCCAGTGCCCCTTGACCAATGGCAGGCAGACAATCATCTTTATCCAAACGATGACGAATAATCTCATCTCCCCACCCCAGTCGATTGATTCCCGCCTCGGCTAACACAATCGCATCATAATCTTCTTCAACTAACTTTCGATAACGCGTATCAATATTGCCACGGATATTTTTAAGCACAAAATCTGGACGCAACGCTAATAATTGGGCCCCCCGTCGAACACTACTCGTTCCGACCACACTTCCCAGTGGCAAATCTTGCCATTTTTCTACTGGCTTTTTCGTTAAAATTGCATCCCACGGACTATTACGTGGAGGGATTGCGGCAATTGTCACATTATCTGGCAAATAAGAAGGAACATCCTTTAAGCTATGAACAGCAAAATCAATCTCTCCATCAACAATCGCTTGCTCAATCCGCTTCATAAAAACACCTTTGCCACCAATTGTTGACAGATGAACATGTGCCATGCGATCACCCTTTGTGACAATTCCTTTTATCTGAAATTCACACTCAGGAAATTTTTCTTCTAATAAAGCTACCGTCTGCTTTGTTTGAGTCATTGCTAACTCACTTTTACGGGTACCTACAATATAGGTTTTTTTCACACTTCTTCGTCTCACTTTCCTTTTGTTTAACACATGTCCTCATCCTACTCTGACCATGTCTCACTAATAAATCTGCAATCAATTTTAATGATCTGTTCTCTTTTTTGATTTGAAAATTTTCGGACTATGCTCATAAAAAACTTCTTCTGTTTTTAAACGCTGATTGGCTACACGCGCGCTGACAAAAAAGTAATCTGATAATCTGTTAATATACTGTAACACAATCGGATTAACATCCTTTGTCGTTTTGATTAAGCTCACAATCCGTCGTTCACCTCGCCTAGTCACCGAACGTAAAAGATGAAGCTGACAAGCCAAAGGATGACCGCCAGGCATTACAAACTTTTCAATCTTAGTTGTTTCCTCTATGTGACGATCTATCGCTAATTCTAACCACTCTACCTCAGCCAATGTCACTTTAAACGGCCTAAAGAAATCAGCAACTGCCAAATCACTACCACAGGAAAAAACAACTTGTTGAATATGAGCCAGTTCCTCATTCATCTCCCAATCAGTTGGGACAATTGTCATCGCATAGCCAATCAATGAGCATAATTCGTCAATAGTTCCATAACTCTCGACTCTCACATCATCCTTCATCAAACGTTTGCCACCAACAATTCGGGTGTAGCCTGTATCGCCATACTTAGTGTAAATCCTCATAGCTCAGACTCCTCAAAATGCTCCATTTGTCGGTAGATCAACGATACATCTATGTTGTCTCTCATAGCTTTCGCTAATTTCCCATACTCACGCTCTTTATGCACCGCCAAAGAGTCTCTATTTCCAGCAATCGGCTCTAAGTCTTTTTCTACTCGAACCTCATTTAATAATTCACGAGTCCAGCTACTGTTATCAAAGACACCATGTAGATAAGTTCCAATAATCCGTTGATCATTAGAAACAACACCATCTTGGCGCTCAGTTTCTTCACCATTTATTTTAACAATTGTCGCAAAAGGCTCTAAATAATTCGGTCCCCTTGTTTCCCCCATATGTATTTCATACCCTATCAATTGATGGGGGCCTCTAACGGCCTCAACTTGTGTTGTAATTTTTTCCGCTAAAAAATCAGTCATTAATGGTAGTAATCCTAAGCCAGAGACAGTTTTGTCTCCCTTAGTCAAGCTTTCACCTAATAATTGATACCCACCACAAATGCCAACAATTCGACTACCACGCTTGTAGCATTGAGTAATTCCCTCAGCCAACTCAGTTTCCTTCAAAAATTCAGCATCTTCCAAGGTGTTTTTAGTACCTGGAATAATGATTAAATCGGGCTGTTGCAGCTCACTCAGCTTGCGTACATAACGTAAAGAAACATCCGGCTGTAACTCTAAGCTACGCATGTCTGTGAAATTAGACATCCTAGATAGTGCAATCACAGCAACATCTAGCGCTTTAGTTTCATCATAAATCCGCTGTTTCGTTGATAAGACGACACTATCTTCTTCATCAATTTCTAATGATAGATAAGGCATCACCCCGATCACCGGCACCCCGGTCAGTTCCTCGATCATCTCGAGCCCATTTTCCAATAACTTTTTGTCACCTCTAAACTTATTGACAATAACTCCAATAACTCGTTTCTTATCCTCCGGAGCTAACAATTCTAAGGTGCCATAAATACTAGCAAAAACACCACCTTTATCAATATCAGCGACTAAAATGACTGGGGCGTTCACTAAATTGGCCATGCCCATATTAACAATATCCCGATCATTCAAATTAATTTCAGCCGGGCTTCCTGCTCCTTCAATGACAATCACATCATTTTCAGTGGCGAGCTCTTGATAAACTTCCTCTATTTTTGGCAATAAGGTTAATTTAAAGTCATGGTACTCAACAGCATCCATGTCTTTTAAGACTTTTCCCAGGAAAATCACTTGCGATTGTCGATCTGTTGAGGGTTTTAATAACACAGGATTCATTCTGACATCAGGGGGAATCCCAGCCGCCTCTGCCTGAAACACCTGGGCTCTGCCCATTTCATCACCAGTCGCTGTAATATAAGAATTCAATGCCATATTTTGTGATTTAAATGGCGCAACTCGCAATCCATCATCTTTAAAGAGTCGACAAAGACCAGCGGCTAAAATACTTTTTCCCGCATCGGACGCTGTCCCTTGGATCATAATTGATTTTACCATCATTACACTCCCTTCATCTACTAGATTCAAGCAACTTTTTAATACTCTCTGCTTGATGCAAAAATTCTTGCTCACTTTGACAAAATTGTAAACCAAATTCTTGTTGAACTTTGACTAACCAAGGCTGTTCTAGCTTAGCCTCTGCAAGCATTGTTGCATCTGAAAAAACAGCTTGTTTATCGCCCTCTAATAAAAGTTTTCCTGCTTTTAACACATAGTAATAATCACAGCTTTCATAAACTAACTCCATATCGTGACTAGAAATAATGATATTCTTACCACGGCTAGCCAATTCTTGAATCACTGCCATCATACGTCGACGCCCATCAGGATCTAGTCCTGCTGTCGGTTCATCCAATAATAACCAGTTAGTTTGAAGAGCTAGAGCACCAGCAATCGCGACTCGTTTCTTTTGACCATAACTTAAATACTGAACTGGTTCCTCCTTCAATTCACTAATACCTAATTGAGCCAATGCCTCATCAACCCGTTGTTGAATCACTTGCTCTGAATACCCTAGATTGCGTAATGCAAAAGCCACATCATCCTTCACGATAGAGTAAAAAATTTGCTGATCAGGATTTTGAAACACCAAACTAACCTCTTGCCGATAATTAAATAACGCTTTTTTATGATACTTCAAGGGCTTCTCATCAAAAATTACCTCTCCCGTTTGAGGGCGATTCAATCCCATCAAAGATAAAAACAAGGTTGATTTCCCGGAACCATTGGCCCCAAGTAGACCATAAATCGTTCCTTCATTAAATTGCAAAGACAAATCCTGTAAAATCGGTTTACCTTCCTCGTAAGCAAATGAAAGTTGATTGACTTCTAGCATAATCGGCACTCCTTCTATTTAACCGTTCCTTACTCACTACTTTCAAGTGGGAACTCTCCTTGATAAAATTTAATATCCAAGGCAATTGTCATTTGTTGATAACTCTCCATCATCTGAATGACCAGTAAATGGAATAACCGTCCCATCGAATGATAACTATTGCGCAAACCATGATAAGCAAATCGTAGCTCCTGACTACGATGAATCTCTAAGGTTACTTCCAAAAAGATAAAAATAAAGCGGTACATCAGCATCGTCAGTTCAATTAAGACACTTGGTAATTTGGCCTTTCTTAAAACAATAATAATTTGCTGAAATGGAACTGAAAATATAAAAAAGTAGGTACAAACTAAACAACTCAAAGAGCGTAAGCAAAGTTTAAGCGCCAGTTGCAAAGATGCCTCTGTGTAGCCAAAATGAACCGTACCAAGACTTATATATCCTTTTAAGATACTAGCATCTGTAGAAATCGTCAAAATAATGGTTAAAACACTCACCAATAAAAATGGTAATGGCAACAAAAACCACTTTAAATATCGTCCTAACGAAAAACCCGTCCCATAGATTGTAAGCCACCCAACACTGACAATCATCACTAACTGTAACCAAATTGGCCCCACCAAGCAAGATACTAAAACACCTAAATAAAAGAGGGTTTTAATGACAGGTGACTTATAAGTAAAACGATTATGATAAGCAATTTGATCAATTACTAACATGTTTGCCCTTACCTTTATAATACCCAATCGCATAAGCAATAATTCCTACACCGATACTTCCTTGAAGTGTAAACAGTAAACTCTCTATCTCACCACTTTTTGGCTCATAAATCGGAGTAAACCATGGTTCATAATCTGGACGTAACTCTGTAATTAATTCCTCTGCTTCGCCATCTGAGCCTTCATATGCCCCCGTCGAATTGAATAAGAACGCACTAACAATTAATACAACTACTGCAAGAATTAACCATATATTTTTTTTCATTAGTTGACGCCTCCTTTTACTTGAACATTTGGAATATAAGCTGAAATCAAATTATACATAACCACTGTCAACAAACCTTCAGCAATCGCAATTGGGATTTGGGTCAAACAGAAAACTCCCATAAATTTAACAATTGTTCCTAACATACCTAAACCAGCATCTGGGAAAACAATTCCTAATTGAATCGATGTCATTAAATACGTTGATAAATCAGCCAATGCAGCACACAAGAAAATCGACACAGATTGATTAACACCTAGCTTACGGGCTAGACGATAAACACCATACCCAACGAAAGGTCCGACGACTGCCATAGAAAAAGCATTGGCTCCTAATGTTGACAAACCACCATGAGCTAATAGCAATGATTGAAATAATAAACAAATCGTTCCTAAAACACTTATTACCGATGGTCCGAAAAAGACTGTTCCAATCCCAACACCTGTTGGATGAGACGTTGAGCCTGTGACAGAAGGTAGTTTTAATGCCGATAGAATAAAGATAAACGCGCCTGACAAAGCCAATAACATCTTTTGTTCAGGATTTTCTTTGACTATCCTACTAATCGTGCGGAGCCCAAAGATAAAGAATGGAATAAAGATAATAAACCAAATGGCGCACCATACCGGTGGTAAAAATCCCTCCATTATGTGCATCGCATTGACTTGAACAGGTTCACCTATTGTTAAAAAGAATATAATTAGAGCAATAGCGGCCAATAATTTTAATGCTTTTTTCTTTGTCATTTTAGTCACTCTCCTACTGTATTTTACGATTTTTATACACAATCATGGTTGAAAAGTACGACAGCGTATCCGTCACCTGTAAATTACTTATTGATAACTGACGCTGTTCCTTTTCCTGAGAAGCGTTGCTAATAAGAACTGTCTGCTCAAGTAGCCCTTCTGCTTTTAAAAGTGGCAAAATTTTCTCTAAATGATTGGCAACCTTCATTAAGACAATCGTATCATTTTGCTGAATTCCCAGCTCCAATGCTTCTTTAGAAACTGTTGCAGGCATCACACAAAACATTTCTTCATCCAAGCACAGAGGCAATTGTACCTGTGAAGCCATACTAATAAACGACGCAATTCCTGGAATCGTCTCAGTTTCAATCTGATCAACCAATAATTCCAACAAATAACTATAAGTACTATAAACCATTGGGTCACCAAGTGTGATAAAAGCTACATCCTTTCCAGCTTTAACATCAATTGCAATCTCGCCTGCGATACTTTCCCAGCTTGCCACTTTCTCAGCTTGGTCACGCGTCATTGGAAAGTATCGTTGCTTAATTTCCAGTCCTTCTTTCAGATAGGGTTCAACAATTGACAACGCCAAGCTTTTTCCAGATTTTTTAGCTTCTGGAGTATACAATATATCAACACTGCCTAATAGCTTTGCCCCTTTAACGGTCATTAACTCACTGTCTCCTGGACCCGTACCGATTCCGTAAAATTTTGCCACGAGTTAGCCACCTACTTTCATTGTATCTGCAAGATGATTCAAATAAATAGTTTGGATTGCTGGATATTCACCTAGTCCCACCAAATGAGTCTCGACAGCAAAGCCTGCATTAAGTAATTGCGTCTTCCATGAGTCGCCCTCGTCTGAGGCCATATCGTTTGTTGCATGATCTCCCGCAACAAGCATAAACGGATAAAGATGAATCTTGTTCACTTTGTCAGCCCTTAATGCTTCTATCGTTCCCGCTAAATGAGGGTAACTTTCAACACAACACACATGAATGGGCCGATCCACTAACATATGATCTAAACAAGCATACGCAGCAAAAGATGGATGCTCAGAACCATGTGCCATCAAGACAATTGCTTCATTTTCAGGCAGAGGTAGTAGCTCATCCAAAGCAGAGATGACCTCAAGATAATCATGATACTCTGTCAATAATGGGCGACTGATTGCAAATACGTCAAAATCCACTTGATGAGTTTTAGCCTGTTTAATCACCTTATGATACTCACTTCCCGGTATAATATGCAGGGGTTGGATGATAACCTCTTGATAGCCAGCTTCCTTCAGCTGACTTAACGCTTGATCAGTCGTAGGAACCGCTATCCCTTCCTGCTTTCTTATGCGACTAATAACCATATTAGATGTAAATGCTCGGAAAATATCATACTCTGGATAACATTGCCTAATTTGTTCTTCACAAGCTTCGATCGTTTTTCGTCTCGTCTCGATAAACGTTGTGCCAAAACTCACAACTAAAATAGCTTTTTTCATTCGTTTCCCTCCTAGATAATTCATTGGGCTACAAGCCTAACTCATTCTCCATTGACCACTGACTCAATGGTTGTCAACAATGATGCAAAACTTGCTTCTTCAGAAACAAATGGTTTTAGTCCCTCAGACTGCAAAACTTCCGCCGTTTGATTTCCCATCACAAAAATCGGAATTTCGTGTAATTTGCTTACTTCGTAATGCTCGAGCAGCTCATGAGCTGCTTTTGAATGAGGCAAACAAATTCCCGTCACATCCCCTAGTTCAGCCTTATAAGGATGATCATAGCAACTGATATGTGTCACAATAACTCGATCATCACCAGTAGTGCCTGCCTTAAATACTAATTGATTCTTGTCAATTGGCAAGTCGGCTTCTTCTCTAACTTTGTGTTTCAACTGAATACCAGTCTTTTCGATTTCCTGACACGTATGATGTCCAACACCACTTACCTCTGACGTTAGCATTCGGATATCTCGTCCTGCCTCCAACCAATTTTCCAGAAAACTCTGCCAACTCAGCGGATTAGTAAAAACTAGATGAGCCGGTAAATTAATTGGCAACTCCCACTCGATTTCCACTAATTTCTTCCGACGCCTAAAACTTACACACGCAGCACCTTCATCACTTAACATACCTCGTAAACGCTCTGCCCCCTTAGGTATTAAAAGTTGCTGACCAAACAATGGTCGCTTCTCAAAAATATTAAGTGACTTTCTCATTTTAACTACCTCACCGACTACAATTAAGCTCGGTGAAGTAATTCCTGCTGCCGCCACCTGTTCAACCAACGTTGACAGTGTTCCTTCAACTGTTTGCTGACGATATCGTGTTGCCCAATGAATTACTGCCGCTGGCATATTCTCTGAAACACCACTTTGTTGAAGCTCACGACAAATCGTTTCCAACTCTGATAGCCCCATCAAAAAGACTAAAGTTCCTGATAATTTACTTATCGTTTGCCAATCAAGTTCTAAGCCGTTTTCACTCCGATGAGCCGTAATAACATGAAACGATCCTGCTATCTCTCGGTAAGTAATCGGAATGCCTCCATAGGCTAAGCCCCCAATTGCAGAAGTAATCCCTGGAACAACATCAAACGATATCCCTTCTTCAAGCAGTGCACGCCCTTCCTCACCACCACGGCCAAAAACATAAGGGTCACCACCTTTTAGTCTGACAACCTTTTTTCCTTCTCGCGCTTTTGCGATCAAGATCTCAGTAATTTCCCCCTGAGGAACTGGATGATACTGAGGCTCTTTTCCAACATAAATCAACTCGCTATCTGATTTAGCCTCACTAAGTAATTCTCGATTCACTAATCGGTCGTATACAACGACATCAGCCTCTCGCAACTTGCGTAGTCCTTTAATTGTGAGTAACTCGCACTCACCTGGACCAGCCCCTATAAGGGTAATCATTCCTGTCATAATAGTGCCTCCTTTCTCGCTTCTAACCACTGATCTAGTTCCTCTATACTCATAACAACCGCTGGATAATTAACCTTTGGACGTTCAATCACAAGGCACGGAATGCCTAACTCTTGACAAGCTTGACTCTTTTCTAGTAATCCACCTGTCGCGCCACTCTCTTTCGTTATTAACACACTGGCCGCAGCCTGTTGTAGTAATGCCACATTAAGTGCCACTGAAAAAGGTCCCTTTAGTGCTTCAATATGATCTGAATTTAGCCCTAACCCTTCTAACTGTGTGATAACACTAGAAACAGGTAGCACGCGTGTTTTTATTCGCCCTAATGGCAAAAGCTGCACATACTCCGCCATAGTCTTACTCCCAACCGTCAGGTAAATTTTTCCGGAAGTCTGTAACGCTATCTTACAAGCCTCCTGACTTGATGCCACATAGGTAACTCCAGGTAGATTTGTAAATGATTGCCGCTCATAACGAAGATAATCACAATTTGTTTGTTGACTAGCCATAATCGCTTGCTGTGAAACTAAATTAGCAAAAGGATGAGTCCCATCAATAATCAACTCAACTCCTCGATCATTAATAAAATTTGCCATCTGTTCAGAATCTAAACGGCCTTGAATAACCTTATCCGTGTATTTCATCGTAACGCTCCGACCATAATCAGTTGCCACAGACACTGTAAAATCTAATCCCCTCGCAGCTAATCTATCCGCAATTTTTTCAGCATCAGAGGTACCTCCCAGTAACAAAATCATAAAGTATATCCTCGCGGAGTCACCATTCTTCCTTTTGATAGATACGTCTCTTTATTCCCAACAATTACAATGGTCGTCATATCAACAAGAGTTTCATCAATCTCTTTAATAGTTGTAATAAAACTCTGCTCTTTTTTTCGACCAACATCTTTCGCTAGCCCAAGCAAAGTCGATTCAGATTTGTATTGACTGATAATGTTTAACGCTTTTGCTAAATTATCGGGACGTCCCTTACTACGAGGATTATACAAACAAATCACAAAATCAGCACTAGCTGCCGCATGCAAACGTTTTTCGATAACCTCCCAAGGTGTCAATAAATCACTTAAGCTAATGTGGCAAAAATCATGCATAATTGGCGCTCCTAACAAGGCAGCTCCACCAATGCTTGCTGTGATTCCGGGAATCACTTTGACTTCCATCTCTATCTCTTGGTTGCCGACTAACTCTAAAACCAGTCCGGCCATACCGTAGATACCTGCATCACCACTGGAAATTACCCCTACTGTTTTTCCTGTTTTGGCAATCTCAATCGCTTTTTCACAGCGATCAATTTCTCGTTTCATTCCAGTTGAGACCACTTCTTGATCAATCAACATGTCTTTAACTAATCGTACATATGTCGTATAACCGACTATCACATCACAAGCCTCGATTGCCTGAACGGCCTCATATGACATCATCTCTTTTGATCCTGGTCCTAATCCAATTACATATAACATCGCTATCCTCCTAATTTTTACCTAATGCTATCGTGACTCCCTGATGGCTAAAACGCTCCGTCAATACCTGTCCATCTGTCTCGTAATGAACACTGGCACAGGCAACATTACCAATTCCAACTGTTTTTTTTACAAAATCACTGCTGGGATAGTGACTTGCAGCTTCTTCTAACTGTTCTTTTGAAAAAGTTTCAAATGGACATCCTAGCCTCTCTGACAAAGCCAACAATCCTTGCTCTTCTTTTTTTAGATCAATACTAACTATTTTGGCAATACTCTGTGGATTCACCTGATGTAGGTCGCAAAACAACTCAAAAGCCTCAAAAACTATTTGACTGGGGATATCTTTACGACTCCCCATTCCCAAAACAAGTCGTTTAGGAATCACCTCAACTACTGGTAAAGACTCAGAAAAGGGCTTCGTTACTCGCTTGGTTGAGACAATAATCAGTCCATCCAGCCTTGCCGGCAATTCACCAAGATTTTCAACTAGTGTCAACCCACGAAAATCAGTCACCCACGGTTCGTCTTGAAATAAGCCAACACTTCTCTGATTAGCTAATAATAAATTAAATAATTTCGTCTGCTCTTTAAATTCAGCATAGTAGCCAGACACTTCTTTGGCTAATAAATCAAGAGCCGTCACATTTTGCGTATCTGTCGCTGTTGTAATGACTGCTTGACCGTCAACATAATCCGCCAACTCTCTGGCGAGCTGATTAGCTCCTCCAACGTGACCAGATAACAAACTAATCACAAATTGTCCTTTTTCATCCATCACTAACACTGCTGGATCATAGCGCTTATCAGCTAAAACTGGTGCTAAACTTCGAACCACAATGCCTGTCGCCATCAGGCAAATTAAATAATCATACGTTTGGAATAATTGCTGTAAAGCGATACTAAATCGTGGATCAGGTAAATAATATTCTGAGTCCTCTTTCACAACTTTAGTCGAAACATATAAATCCACTTGCTCAAAAGCCCGACGACAACTCCGTGCCAGACATCTGCCCCCCTCTGTCAATGAAATAATGGCTACTTTTTGACCTTCACGAACAACTGATACCATCTCACTCACCCACGATATTCATGCTTGAAGGACTGATCATATAATTTTGAATAATAGAATTCTTCACCTAGGAAATCGCCAACCATAATCAAAGCCGTTTTCTCAATACCAGCCTCATTAACCTTGTCCGCGATACTTGCTAACGTTCCGTGAACTTGCTTTTCATCATCCCAAGTCGCTTTATAGATCACACAAACAGGAGTTTCTTCTGGATAACCGCCCGCTATTAACTCGCGCACTACTTGCTTGATGCCCTGTACTGATAGAAATATCACCATTGACGTGCGATGCTGAGCAAAAGACCGTAAGGATTCACGTTTTGGAACTGGAGTTCGGCCAGCCATTCGTGTGATAATAACACTTTGAGACACCTCTGGCACTGTATATTCCGCCCCAATACTTGAAGCAGCCCCTAAAAATGAGCTCACCCCTGGTACACAAGTAAATTCGATATTCTTTTTTTTCATTTCTTCTGTCTGCTCACGAATTGAACCATAGATTGAAAAATCACCTGTCTGTAGCCTAACGACTTCTTTATCTGCCTTCACACCTGCTTCCATTACTTCAATAATTTCCATCAAGTGCATCGATGCGCTATCATGAAGCTCACAGCCCTCTTTACAATAATTCAATAATTCCTTATTAATCAGTGAGCCTGCATATATCACAATATCGGCTTCTGCCAGTAAACGATACCCTTTCAATGTAATCAAATCAATCGCGCCTGGCCCTGCTCCTACAAAATGTACTTTACTCATGATTGCCTCCTCATTTTTAGACCTACTCTACTACTCTTTTTCACAAGAAATAACAATGGTCGGGTTTTGTTGTTTAAAATAGTGACCTTTTCCTAAGCGAGTTAAATCTCCAACCTGAACCTGTACAGTTGAAACTTCAACAAAAGGTAAGCTCTCAATCGCAGCTAAGGCCTCCAAAGCATTTTCCAATAAAATAAAATTTAAAACAAGACGCCCACGAGCGTTTAACAACTCATAACTCCACGAAATAATCTCAGTTAAATTACCTCCACTACCGCCAATAAATATGCAATCATAGCTATCTGTCAAAGAGATTGGGGCTTTACCAGAAATCAATTGATAGTTGGTTAGCCCGAATTTTTCACAATTTTTTTGGATCAACTCGACAGCAAGCTCTTTTTGTTCAATTCCCGTAACAGACAAGGTCGGATATTCCACTGCTGCTTGAATTCCTACACTGCCTGTACCGGCTCCCACATCCAGTAAATTATTGGCCCTACCTAAATCAAGCTTATTTAAACTAATCCCGCGAACCTCTTCTTTAGTCATCGGAACCTTATCTCTAATAAAACACTCATCACGCATCCATCATCACCACCACATTCATCGAATAGTCGCGTTGAGGAACCTCTTCTGCTGCTAGCCACTCAATACGCTCATTTGGATAACTCAAATTCTCACCAATTAATAATCGCTTAGCCTTCCCTGATGCAAGAGTCGCTTGAGCAATTTCATAAGGCCCAAACTCTCTATCTGTCACCATAGCTACTTTAGGTAACATGATTAGCAACTCCATATCCGGTTGCTTACCGTGACTGCTGGTTAAATAGCAATCATTTTGCGACAACTTCATTTTCGCAAATAAATACTGAATCGAACTAATGCCAGAAATAATCCTCACTTGATTATCAGAAAATTGACGACTCAACCAATTGCCTATGCCATACAATAACGGATCTCCTGATGCTAGAACCACACACTCTTTATCAATATTTCCCTCTAAAAAAAACTTTAGATCGCTTAATTTTTTAGGTAAAACCTGTTGCTTTTCTTCAGCTAATTCTGGAAAAACAGCTAATTGTCTCATACTCCCAATCACAATATCCCCTTGGCGAATCAGCTCCAAGCCTTCATTTAAAATCAAGTCGCGCTTCCCTGGCCCAATGCCAACAATCGTAATCACTGATATTCTGCCTCCAATTCCGCCAAAGCTTTAGTGCTTGCTAATAATCCTCGTGTTGAGGAAAACATCACAACATCAATACTGACTGCCGTTTTTTTGTATTTGAGTAATAGCTCACTTCGTTGTTTGATCTTCGTCACAATCACTTGATAAACTTCTTCTAGGCCATACTCCTCAATAATATCTCCAGCAGCCTCTGTTGTATTACACTGATTGACACGCTCTAAAATTGAGCGATCAGCACCTAATAACGCAAGATTCGCGATTAACACTTCATTACGTGCATCGGCATCTTTGCTGTGTGTTGAAAAGATACCTGCCGCAATTTTTATAAATTTACCAATATGTCCTACCATCAACACTTCTTGATACCCGATTCGTTGAACTTCTTTTAGCACATAACCAACAAAATTACTCATATTCACCACATTCTCTAAAGGGATATTCAAGTTGTTTTTAACAAATTCTTCGCCATAATTTCCCGGAGTTAACACGATTTTACGAGCCCCCTGTTGGTACTTCATCTCCAACTCCAAGCTGATTGACTTTTTCCACCCTTCCTCCGACATCGGCGTCACGATGCCCGTCGTGCCTAAAATACTAATACCACCTACGATTCCCAAACGACTATTAAAAGTTTGTTTACTTCTTTCCTTCCCTTCAGGTGCATAGATCAATACGTTTGCACCAAGACCGTCAGGTAAATGAGGCGCCAAACTTTCTTTAATCATTCTCCGAGGAACAGGGTTAATTGCTGCCTGACCTACTGGTATCGGTAACCCAACTTGAGTTACTCGACCAATCCCTTCCCCTCCATCTATCTCAATCACACTATCATTCGTCAATTCAACACGAGCATAAATCCACATTTTATGCGTCGCATCGGCATCATCTCCACCATCCTTTTCAATGGCAGCAACAGCATAATGTTCGCCAATCTCAAAATCAACTAAAGGTAACATCAGCGACACATCAGAAGCTGTTTTGATTGCAATTGCTTCTATAACCTCGCGACTTATTAACATTTGTAAAGCCGCTAAAGCCGCTCCGCTTGCACAAGTCCCTGTTGTATACCCTTTTCGCAATTTTTTACCATTATAGTAAACATATTCTTCCACCTAATCACGCTCCGGCATATTGTAAAGAAGAGCATTGACAATCGCAGCGGCCAAATTACTGCCTCCCTTTCGTCCAAGAGCTACTATTGCAGGAATCTGACTAGCAGCTAACTCATCCTTTGATTCAGCTGCACCAACAAAGCCAACAGGAACACCTACTACTGCTTCTGCTTCAAGTTGACCGGCTTCAACCATTTCTAAAATTTTATAGATAGCTGTGGGCGCATTTCCCAAAACAAAGCACTTAGGACCGTCCTGCTTCGCAGCGACTTCAATCGCAGCCATAGAACGAGTCATTTCCTTTTCTTTAGCTAGCTCAGCAACTTCTGGATTCGCAACGAAACAATGATACTCACAGCCATAAGAATCTAACAAGCGTTTGTTGATGCCACTTAGAGCCATATTTGTATCCGTAAAAATCGTCCCACCTTTTGCGATAACCTCTTGAATTTTATTAATAACCCCATGAGTAAAAACTAAGCTGTGCATATAATCAAAATCAGCTGTCGTGTGTATTGCCCGCTTAATAATTGCTTCATGAAGAGAACTCTCGAAACTATAGTCTGGCTCGATTTCATCAATAATATCTTGAATCATGATAAAACTTTCCTTCTCAATTAATCCCGGATTTTTCTGATAGGTTCTATTTGACATAAATATTACTCCTCTTTTTCGCTGATCCCCTCTTTACTTAACAAACGGATACAGGCACTTATTTTCTAAAGGTTCTTCAATTAATTCTATAGCTAGTTAAAACCACCACCATTTAACACTGCATACCACTATTAGTGCTAGCGCGCTCGTCCCATATAAGAGTCGAATTGTTTTGTTTATATCATTCTTCTCAACAGCACGAGTGTCTTCACCGATTGTGGGTTTAATCACTTCGACTCCATGATACCTATGAGTTCCGCCTAGCTGAATTCCTAAAGCCCCTGCAACAACAGCTTCTGGCAAGCCACTATTAGGACTTTTGTGTTGATAACGGTCCCGCCAACCAATTCGCAGTGCCTCAGCCCCTCTATAGCCAAACAAAAAGCTGACTAACACCATCAATACCCAAGTTATTCTAGCAGGGATAAAACTGAATATATCATCTAAAATTGCTGATGTAGCCCCAACCTCCAAATGAGTGCTATTCTTATAGCCGACCATCGAATCAAGGGTATTAACCGCTTTGTACATCATACCCAAAACAGGACCGCCAATTGCTAAGTAAAAAAGCGGCGCAACCACCCCATCATTAGTATTTTCTGCCACTGTCTCAATCGTTGCCTGACATATTTCCGACTCAGTTAAATCTGATGTTTCCCTGCCAACAATCATTCCGACCTGCTTTCTAGCATCACCTAGCGAGCCATTTTTCAAAACCTTCACAATTTTTTCAGCCTCAACCCGTAAACTTTTAATCGCTAAGGTTGTATAGCTTAGATATACTGCGATGATTGAGCCGAACCAAGGATTAATCTGATAAGAAACTACTAGTAAACAGGTCGTCACTACGCCCGTCCCACCAACAATCACAAGCCATAAGAAAAATCCAGCAACGTACTTCATTTTTTTAGTTATCACTCGGTGTTGGATAACTTGATCCAATTTCCCAATACTCGTACCGATTAATTTAATCGGATGAGGCCAAGAGTATGGATCACCTAAAATTAAATCCATCACAAATGCTAAGATGATCACTAAATTATCACTTCTCAAGAGTCTCAGCTGCCTTTCCTAAAAGCCAAGCCAAAATCAACGGATCTTGAAAAAAATGAAGATGAAGGTAGCTAGCAAATGTCTGCTTCTTCAAATAACCACCAGACCAACTCGCCACCTTTTCACCATCTCGGTATTTGCTCATCTTCATAATTGGCTGTTCCTTTGTTTCAAAAATAGAATGATGAAACTCATGACCGTATAAAACCGTGCTTTTGGGGCAAATAGGAGTGTCTACTAGAGCTTCCCCCTGACAATAACCAAATCGTTTTAACCCCTTAGTCATTTTGCTTGTCCCTTGAAAAACCCCGACCATCTCGTATAACTCGCCTTCGCTTTCCAAAAACTCGCCTAAGTACATCAAGCCACCACATTCCGCGTAAATTGGCAGACCCTCTTCATGTTTAGCCAAGATCTCCTGTCTTATTGACTGATTCTCCATTAACTCTTTGCCGTATTCCTCTGGATAACCGCCGCCAAAATAATAAAAATCTGCCTCTGGTAAAACAGTATCTCTAATTGGACTAAACGGTACTAGCGTCACCCCTTTTGCTTCAAACACTTCTAAGTTATCTTGATAATAGAAATTAAACGCTTCATCATAAGCATAAGCTAAGCGAACAGGTTGCTTAACCGGCTCATAAAAAGGAGCGACAATCGCAGCGCATGATTTCTCCTCTTCAGAATTAGTAGAAAGTTTCACTAGGCGATCTAAATCAATTGTTTCATTTACTATAGCAACTAATTCAGCTAATTCTTGACTCAAATCAGTCATCTCTAGTTCAGGTACTAAGCCCAATTGACGTGAAGGAAGATGAAAGCTCAAGTTTTTTGGCAAATACCCCAAGACAGGTACGTTCGTATAGCGCTCAATACTCTTTTTTACTAGTTCAAAATGAGTGTTACTTGCTATTCTGTTTAAAATAACACCAGCAACATTCAACTCAGTGTCAAAATCAGCAAATCCCTTAACCATCGCTGCGGCTGAGGTCGAAGTTGCTTTGCCATCGATTACTAGCACAACAGGCACATCTAACTGCTTGGCAATCGAGCTTGTTGAACAATTATCCTTATCGGTACCCAACCCATCAAACAATCCCATAACGCCTTCTACAACACCAATATCCGCTTTTTCTAATTGCTGATTAAATAACTGCTTCAAAACAGATTCATCTTGAATCAAAAAACTATCTAAATTTCGACTAAGAATCCCAGTCACTCGTGTTTGATATGCTGTATCAACATAATCCGGTCCCACTTTAAAGGGCTGAACCTTTAGCCCCTTAGCTCTAAGCGCCGCCATGATGCCAATTGTGACTGTAGTTTTGCCAACACCACTACCTGTTCCTGCAATTACCACGCGTTTCATCAGTTCACTTCCTCTCACACATAACTTCTCATTCAACTCACAAAAACACCCTAAAAAGAATTAGGGTGTTGGAAATAAGCTTAAGCGACTCACACATCACACCCTTAGATTGTGTTTGTTATCGAGAGGCAGATATCCTGACTCGACTTCATCCGCCATCAACCCTTCCCGTCATCCAACAGTGGTTTGTTGATCTTGTCCGTCTTACAGTAGCTAGGGGCTGTAAAGGCTTCACACCTTTTTCCCTGCTGATCTCGATTGCTCATTTAATCATTTAATTATGTTTCAAATCTCGGTCCACCAAATGTCGTTTTCGTAAGATAATACTTAGGATACGCTTGACTGATTAGGTCGCCCTGTAAATAATTTAACAGCTCTTTTGGAAGCTCACGATCCTGCTCTAATAAAAATCCGACAACTGTTCCACTATGAGCTACCATTAATCCCAGAAACTCATAATGCTCAACTAACGCTAACAGCTCTTGAAAAAAGGGCTTAGCCAACAGTTGCTGATTTAAACAACTACTTGCCGTAGCAACGTGACCAATTTTTTCCAATGATTGCGTCATTATCGCTTCTTTAAACCTTTCAAAAATTGAAAGATACTCAGTCGCTTGTTGTTTAGCTAAAGTAGTGGTTCGCTCTTGATGAAAGCTCTCAGTATTAATTGTAGCTGCTGCTTCAAGTACAAGAACTTGCAATTCCGGCTGCCAGTCTCCTTGATAAATAACGTCACCTGTCGCAGCTGCCATCACTGATAGCTGAGAAAATAACAAACTATCCGTTTTTTCAATTTGACAACAGATTAAAGCCACAGCCTCTTCGCTAATCTCTCTCTCTAACAAACGACTCGTTCCGTAAATGGTTGCCACAATATCTGCTGTACTACTCGACATGCCTTTACTAATCGGCAATCTCTGTTCTACGGTCACATGAACAGGTGGTCTCTCTGAAGTCGATAAAACAAAATAATCACAGGTTAGCTCAAAGGCTTGCCTAATTTTACTGCAACTTGGAAATCGATTTACTGAACTTAATTCAATCGTGACCGTGTTAAATAGGCTGAGAGGAAGAGTCACCAAATATTCTGTCTCGCCAATAAACCCTTGAAACAATTCACCACAAGATCCCGGACAGCTTACTTGAACACGCCTAAGCATCAGTCAGAACCACCTTGATCGCTTTTATCAGCCGTTGATTTTCTTCAACGCCTCTAACTGCTATACGAAAATAATGATCCGTGAGTCCACGATAATTAGCACAAGACCGAATTAAAATACCCTCTTTTAGTAATTGTTCACGCAGTTTACTAACTCCCTTAACTTTGAATAATAAATAATTGCTACTGGAAGGAAATACACTTAACTGCTCGTATTCTGCTAATGCTTGCTGCAAATAGACACGCTGAGTTCTAATCAAGTGATGCGTCTCTTGTTCATAGACGCGATCGTCAAAAATAGTTTGTCCAACTGCAGCTGCTAACGTATTAATACTCCAAGGAATTTGCTGACGTTTCATCTCTCTAAGTGTCTCTTGATTCCCCGTCACTATATAACCTAATCGAAGACCAGGAATCGCATAAAACTTAGTCAACGACCGCAATACATATAACCTTTGACTTAACTCACATTCAGGAATTAATGAAAGCTGATCCCCATTTGGAATAAAGTCCATAAAGGCTTCATCCACAATTAAATCAATGCCATGACTCTCACAATAATCCAAAACGCCTTTCAATACTTCTCGCGAAATAAGTTGGCCTGTTGGATTATTTGGATTGCAGAGGCAGACGCAATCAATCGTCGGCTGTTGATTTAAACAAGCTAAGATTGATGAAAGTGTCACTTGAAATTGCTCTTCTTCTTTTAGCACTAAATACTCAAACGCGCTACCCATTATCGAAAAGGCCTGTTCGTATTCTGAAAATGTTGGCGCTAAAAGTAACACTTTTTTTGCCTTCAAGCTCGCTGATAACAAATAAATTATTTCTGCTTCGCCATTGCCTGGCAATATATAATGACTTGCAAGCTGATGTCGTCTAGCTATCGCATCTCGCAAATCAACATATTCACTATCTGGATAATGGCATAACTCAGCCATCCCCTTTTGAATCGTTTCAAGCACCTTACTCGACAGCCCCAGAGGATTGATATTTGCACTAAAATCAAGAAGTGTCTGACTGCCAATTCCATATTCTCGTTCTATGGCCTGACGATTTCCACCATGTTTATTCATCGTTCCATCCCCCAAAAACTAGACTGCCTTTCTTTTAAACTCTTTGATTCGACTGGGTAGCACCAGGTAAACCATTTCTGTAATTCCTAAATTTACCAACGTTGCTAGCGTTAGTGGAATAAATAAGACGAAAACGACTTCCTTTAAAACTGGGGATAAAAGGATCAAATCCAGTGGCACATTAATAACATAAGCCACAACCCAGCTGATCACCTTATTCTGAATCGTTCCTGGTTTGACATGCTCTCTAATCCAGCCAAAAGCAAACATGCACAGCCCCATCAAAGCAGCTATTACTAAATGAAGCGGTAAAGATTGCGGAAAACCAGACAGTAGTGCTGACATAAGATGACCCGCAACACCAAGGAAAGCGCCATAAATTGGGCCTAGCATAATAGCCCCGAGAAAGGCTGGAAACGAATCTAGGGCGATAGACCCTAAAATTTTAAAATTTGCTCCAATCACACACATTGCTAACAACAAGCTTACCCACGTTATTTTTTTCACATTCATCCTACATCCTCCTCTTTCTCACTCATTTAGTTCCTGTATAGACACTCACTTTTGGACACAACAAATAAGACACTCTGCTCCACAGAATGCCTTGTAATTTAGTAAATAATCGCCATTGATTCTCACGAATTACAAGACAAAATCCCCAATAGAATTGTCTATAAAAATGGTCTAAACAAGTGCTCTGACTCGGTTTCTTCTTACTTCCTTGTCTTCCGGATTGCCGGCAAAGTCAAGTTTTCATCCACCACACAGTAGAAAGGGTCTGTTGAGGCCTTGCACCTCATTTCCTTGTTTAGGACATCTAAACTAATAACCAAAGTATACAGAAACCGCTTCCGATTAGCAAGCTCATATTTTGACTTTCTTTTATATTTTAACACTATTTTGGCTTTTTTATTTTATTAGTTTACCTCTTAGCCTGATGCGACATGCCATTGATACTTTTTATCACAATCTCTTAATAATTCAATTAAAAGTGATCGTAAGCATACGGCTTTTCTTTAGGAATAAGTCGATCAAATTGAGTAAGCCTCTCATGTCGAGCATCAACCATTCCATTGATTAACAATGTTTCTAACGACATTACATTGAAGAATAATTGTGTAAAGGCTTCGATTGTTCCGCAAATATCGACCTTCTCTTCAGGAGCTCCGGGAGTCAATTTCCCTTTACCAGCAACAACCTCTAGAACCCACGTCCCTCGATTCCACTGGCAATCATGATCCTCCACCTCAATAACAAAACGCTGAGATTCCTCATTAACAAATGGAAACTTTTCTATAAACGCCTCTAATAATACAATCCGAATCATCAAAGTTGGAGTCGTTTCAATTTTTAACATCGCTGGCTCATCCATTTGTAAATACCATTTATCATAAGGTGATGTTTTAATCTTAAAAGTCGAAAAAGTTCCTGCATGATTTTTTAGATACGTCAATATTTTTCTTAAACCAAATCCATTTTTGTAGCCCCACTCGCGAACTGAAAAAGTTTCAGTTTCTCCATCAAGTTCATACATCAAATAACCAACTGCTTGATTGAACTCATCATAAGCTATCACATAATGTCTAGTTGGATAATAAGCAAAAATAAAGTCCCACCAATAATCAGGTCGAATAAATGCACCGTGTTTAACTTCATTTGTCTCTGCATAGATTGCCTTTAATTTAGCTTGATCCTTATGATTTTTTCGATCAATTTCGAAAAAAGAACCCGCTTTCTCTGAAGGCACCTTTGCTAACTCATAGGATGAAGCAGTGACAAATTGATCCTCAATTCCCGAAGCATAGCCATAATTTCGGTAAAAACGATGAGAAAAAGGCGCCAAATATGATAGAATAGTGCCATTTTTGTAATAATCAGCAAAAAGCTCCTTATAAATTTGTCTTATGATCCCCTTGCCTCTTTCTGTAGGAATCGTTAAGACATCTGCCACGCCTCCCATCGACATTTTCACGCCATAAATACTCGCATCATAAGGAAGATTGATTACCTGATTAGTCAATTTACCTTCCTGATATACGGCATAATTGTCAGTATGTTGACATTTGTTATAATAAGCCTGTTGATCTTCCTCAGTTCCCATAATACCTGCTCGAAAAGCGTACATATTAGCCAAATAACTTTCTTCAAATTGTTGCTGAGTAGTCAGTCTTTCTATCATGTCTTACACCGTCCTTAATCATCTGCTTATATTTAAAACTCTACTTACATGCTAATTACGAAAAACCTTGCCGCTTCTTTGATAAAAAATATCACTTTCACCTAGCTTATAGTTAACAAATCTTGCTGTGATAAAAAAATAATCTGAAAGTCGATTTAAAAATTTAACCGCTTGGTCATTTAAGTTTTCGTCCTTTAGAATACTAATTGTTCGTCGCTCTGCTCTTCGAGTAATCGTGCGACACACATGCAGTTGAGAACTAATTATGTCCCCGCCAGGTAAAATAAATTCTTCAATCGGTGGAACTTCTGCAGAATAGCTATCTATTCGCTCCTCTAGCCATGTCACTGAAGCAGATTGAAGCCGGAATTCTTTCGTTGGTTCTGGTACCGCCAAATCGCTCCCTGCATCAAATAGAAATTGTTGGATTTGTAAAAGCTCCTCTCTAAAAACCTTCAGCTCAGTCGTCTTTAATAAACTTACAACAACGCCAACCGCTGAATTCAACTCGTCCACTGTTCCATATGCTTCAACTCTAACAGAATCTTTCAGTACACGCTGGCCACCAATCAATGATGTTTTTCCTTTGTCGCCGCCTTTTGTGTAAAGTTTCATGTCATATCACCTACCTATTTTTTTATTGAGAAAAAATTAAAGGGCAACTTAATTTTATTTTTGGTATCCCTTTCTTTTTATTAGTTTCCATGATATATTTCATTGTGTACTAAGTTTTATTATAAAAGGAGACTAATCATGGAAATCCGAACATTAGAAACATTTCAAGTCGTCTCACAAGAGCTTAATTTAACTCGTGCTGCTAACAAATTGAATTACTCACAGCCAACCGTTACTAAGCATATTCAAAGCTTAGAAAACGAGATTGGGACAGATTTACTAATTAAAAAGGACGGTAGTTACACTTTAACATTTGCTGGAGAGCAACTTTTAGCCTACACTACAAATATTTTACGCGAGCTAAATTTAATTAAAACAATCCGCCCAGATCATGGTGAAAAATTCACCATGCAACTTCAGGGACATGATTATTATCTGTTCAAGTACTTTATCCCTACTATGAATACTATGCTCGAAAAATTCCCAACACTGTCGTTTCAAGTGGATGGTAGTAGCAATGAGCAAGTTATCCAACGACTGGTCCGTAATGAAATAGACTTAGGAATTGTTTCTGGTAACATCACTTCTTCCGAACTACTTTACGAAAAAATCGGAGCCGAATCTACCGCTCTTTGCATTTCAAGCAAACTATATAAAGAAGAACGTGACATGGAATACTACCTTGAGAAATATCCTGTTGTGATTGATAAACTCGAAAAATATTCTTATGATAGCTTTTTTCACCGAGCAACCTCACGGCCAACAATCATCAATTGTAGCAGTGACGAGGCAGTTGAAAAAGCCATTCGTCATGAAAATATGCTAGGAATCGTTCGTATTGGCCGACTTGAGGAGTTCATTGAAACTGGTGACATCAAAGTCATTAAGCACCTCACTCGGACTGAAGACATTAATATCGTGATGCATATCAGTCGTCTGGAAAATAAATATGTGTCGTCCATGTTTAATGCCATCTGCTACCGCTTTAAGCCACAAACTCCTAAAAATCATATTTTTGGTCGCAACGCCTAAGTAATTGCTTTCTTAGGTTTGACTTAAAGCAGTAGCCACAGTTTTTTTAAGTGAGAGATTCGCAATGTTAAAAACGGACATTCCATCTTAAAAAGCATAAATCATTCGCGTTCGAATTTTATCAAGCACAATCCTATTCACTTATTCTTAATGATTTTTTTAATAGAATAAGCGCAGCTTCTTCATATTTATAGGCTAGGACACCCAACGACGCCATGATATAATCATGATCTAATAAGATTTTAACTCTAGTCGGTAACAGCAATTCAGTTGTTTTTTCTTCTTGAACTAATTTTTCAAGAATTTCTTTACCATTACTGAGTTGTGTCAATGCACCACCTGTACCAATAATGTACTTAACCGTTGTTAAATCCTTTCCTTGAGCTAACATTCCTCGACCACTTGGTCCATAAACATACCGAATCTTGCCAACATGACGATGAACCGCTGTAATCGTCGCAATTTCTGATAAACGTTCAATTAGCTTTTGCTCTGCCTCATTCTGAGGAATTGCGTGATAATTCGCTAAGAGCTCATCTAAAATAAATCCTTCCTTTATCAGCTCTTCTGCACCAATAATATCCACCACATTTTGCATGTTAATATACATACCTAAATCGCCTTCAACTGTTCGTTTAGCTAATGGTTCTGGCGCTACCTGAATCCGTGATATGGCTTCATTTCCTTCAGTCACTGAATGAACATCGGTTGTTGCGCCACCAACATCTACGACCAAAACATCGCCAAAATGTTCATAAATCAATTTACTGATATTCATCACTGAAGCTGGCGTTGGTGTAATCGTTTCATTTACTAGCTCATAAATATGCTCCATCCCTGGTGCATGAATGATGTGATCTTCAAAGACTTGTTGAATGACTCTTCTTGTCGGCTCCACATTGAGCTCATCTATCTTCGGAAATACATTCTCAACGATGAATAATTCATTCTGACTTCCTTCAAAAATCAGCTTAATCTCTTCGTCATTTTCAATATTACCAGCGTAGATTACTGGGATACTTAAACCCAAATCACAAATTTTCTCAGCATTATCGAGAGCCGTTTCCCGTTCGCCATAATCCACACCCCCCGCTAATAAAATGATGTTCGGATTATCATCGGTAATCCGTTTCAAATCAGTCCGTCTCAACTTACCTGAAGTCACAATCCGAACAATCGCACCAGCGCCAAGAGCTGCTTCTTTAGCAGCCCTTGCCGTCATGTCAAATACCAAACCGTGAACCGTCATCTTCAAACCGCCTGCTGCACTTGATGTGGCAAACATTTCATTGTATTCAAGTGTTTCAAGCTTTAAATTTTTTTTCAGATCGTTAATACTGTTTTGTAAGCCAATTCGGACATCTCCAGCTTCGACGCTCGTTGCCGCCTGACCTTGTCCAATAAACTCTGGATGATCACTATGAACATGATGAAACGCATTAACCACCGTCGTCGTTGACCCGATTTCAGCTACTAAGACATCTATTTTCATTAGGCATCTTCTCTTTCCATTTCCCGTCTTCTTTCAACTAAGGCTGTTGCAACTTGTTGACCGTTACTTCCTCGACCAAAAGCCCCATCCATACCATATTTACCAGTTGCAATTTCAGGAATAACTTGAGTTCCTCCTGCCATAATCATAACTTTATCTCGAACGCCTTTTTCAATCGCTAGATCATTGATACGCTTCATATTTTTGTAGTGTATGTCATCATGACTTATGATTGTAGATGCTAAAATACCATCTGCATTTAATTCAATCGCCGCATCAACTATTTTTTCAACTGGTACACTAGTTCCTAGATAATGCACTTCAATTCCATATTTCTCAATGCCTCCGTGCTTAATATCAATGATTTCACGTAGACCAACAGAATGCTCATCTTCGCCAACGGTTCCTGCTACAAGTACCATTTTTTTACGCTTAATATCTTCACGAAGCTCTTCATCTGATAGAATAACTGGCTCTTCTGGAATGATTAATTCATCTTTTTTGACTGTGAATGGCACCCGCGCCTTCATCTCAATCCGCGTACCCTCAGCGTATTGCATAACTTCTTTATTAATAACTTCCGCATCAGCCAAGCCCATCTTTTGAGCCATCTCTAAGGCCGCAAATTCAGCCACTCGTGCTGATTCTGGGATCATCATAGTCAATAAAATAACTCCATCGCCTTGCCACTGTGCTTCTGGAGCAATTAGATTTTGCTCACGTAATTCAGCAGTTTCTGCCAAACGGACATTCACATTATCATTCTCATCTAACTCATCAATAAAGATAATTTTTTCTGGTTGTTCAAGAGTTGAACCGCCAATTAATTTAGCA
Source organism: Vagococcus sp. WN80Y (assembly GCF_059621045.1). Lineage (NCBI taxonomy): Bacteria > Bacillati > Bacillota > Bacilli > Lactobacillales > Enterococcaceae > Vagococcus > Vagococcus sp. WN80Y. The sequence continues at coordinate 15,650 of NZ_JCAQHY010000143.1, read as the reverse complement.
GGATTATCCACAGCACTTGGATCATATTGAGCTACATTATTGTAACCAAAGTGAGCGGTAACTGGTGCCATGTAATCATCATCACGTAAATAAACAGTCCCTTCGCCAACCCCTCCATTAATTTTACGAGAAATTCCGTCTTCGTTTCTCTCTGGGAAATTGCCAGAATCAACAAAGAAAGCATCCTCGACTGCTTGGAAGTAACCGCCTGAGTTAATAATTGCTTCCATAAATAAGATAGCACGTTCCTTAATTTCGCGGGCATTTTCACGTAATGGCCCGTCTTCTTTCAACTCTAACATCTCATTTAAGCCATCAAGCCCTTGGAAAACCTGTTTCGCTGTATCAACAGCCTCGACATTGTAAATATGCCACGGCACATTTCGACCTTCATCAGGTGTGATTGTTGATTGAATATCAGCAGATGTTAGTTTTGAAATCAATAAATTCAAGACATGGGTAACAGTCGCTTCACGAGCCGATGCTTCCATGTATTTAGTATTTTGTTGCGCCCGCATCCGGTATTCGTCAAACAATTCTCTCAGCGCGACAGCATATGGTAAGTCTAAGTACATAGACGGAGCTGGTGGCGCAGTTGGCGGAACAGTTGATAGACAAATATTAGATTTTTCCATACCGACTTTGTAAGAAAAGGCCGAGTTAATCCCATGTTGAACAATTAATTCAGGCATGACCTTCCAAGCTTCTCTGGCAGTTGCATTGGCATTATGAGCGCCATCAATTTGAGCAATTCCTGCCCAAGCCATAATTTTTTTAGATTCACAGGCATCAACAAATGAACGAACCATATTAATATTACGGTAAAGTACATTATATTGCGGGTCTTGGTGAGCCCCATTGACCCCTTCCTCAGCAAACATAACGGCCACTTCTGGTCCAGCAATTCCCGATACATAGCTGTGATAGTTAATTGGACGTCCAACTTCATCTTCAATCGCATCTAGTGCTTTACGCTGCGCTCGCACCTGCTTACGCGTGATTGGTATGCCACCAGTTCCTTGAGGAGTTCCCTCAATCAGACCTTCAAAGTGAGATTGACCAGCCGTCCGAATAACCATGATATGATCGGCACCATGCCATGCCGACATTCTCATTCGACGAATGTCATCCTCAAAACGACCTGATGCAATTTCAGTTGTAATTGTTGCCGTCCCCTGTGGATCAATGTTATTAAAATACTTTGCCGAAGGAAGTGGCACGCATTGCTTCAACGATTCGGCCATATCCTTATAAGTAAACTTGTGCATTTGATAATTAGGTACAGGTGTTCGCCATATCCAATTTTTACGTCGCGGACGGTAATTTTCTAAATCATTTAATACCTCAAAAACATCTAATTTTTCATTTTTTTCTAACTTAATCTCTTTCGACATTAGGCGTTACCTCCTTTGAAAAGTTGATCCACTTGATCCCAAAGCTCATCATTATATAGCTTTAAACCAGCTTCACGAATATCTAACTGATTTTCTTGGGCAATCCGGTAAACAATATGACCGGCACCTTTCCCCATCAGTTCGTGAGCAATCACCGTATTGACTAGCTTCGCAGCCTCAACTGATGAAAAGCCCATCCGCAATAATACAGACCGTTCAATCGAAGGCGAGGTATACTTATATCCCATATCTAACAGAGGTTCAACGATTTCTTCTGATAATTCCCAAAAACGCGTTTTAAGTTCTTCATCTGATAATCCAACTAGATGCTTTCTAGCTTCTTCAAATTTAATTGTGTCCATAATTATGTCCTTTCCTATAACTCATCAATAATAGTTGTCACATCAGCAACTGTGCCATTAATTTCTTCTGCCAAATATGCCAATTCAACTTGCGAAAGCTCTTTGCCACTTTCCTTAATAGCATGTTTAACCAATGATTTACGTAAACGATTCAAATCTAGTTCTTGGATGCTGATATCTTTGGGGTCTTTAGGCAAAATAATTGATTTCCCAGGAATCTCTTCTCGCGGATCACCAAATTTAAGCTCTATCCCATTTGTTCTTGCGAAGGATAACTGTGGCTGAACGCTCTTACCAGCACCTGTATATTCTGTTTCTTGGACTAAAATAATCTGATCTTGCTCCATTTCCTGAGCCAAGACAAAAGCCGCAGCTAGGGACGTATTGCCAGCAGGTCCTTTTTCAAGTCCTTCTAGATTTGCTAACGCTTCTGTCATAAAGAAGACTTCTCCTTGTCTGACAAGCACATAACGATCCATGTATCTCAGTGGTCGAGCAGCAGAACGAGGGACGTCAGAGCGATCTGGCGAAGTGGTAAAAGGAACGCCAAAACCTGTATGACCTGTTGTAAATGACTTTCTATTGAAATCTGTATCTGAAGCCATGTGCAGTCCACTTAAATCAACACTTGCTGCTACAATTTTTGTCGTCGTATTACCAGCCAAGCGCATCCCCCGAGCAGTTCCAGTTAAATTACCGCCACCAGCATTAGTCGCCACAACAACATCTGGTTGCTTGCCTAACTCTTTGTCAAATTGCTGAACAATTTCCGCACCTAAAGTTTCAACTCCAGCTATTCCAAAAGGCGTGTACAACGAAGCGTTGAAATAACCTGTCTCTTCTAAAAGGAGTAAGAACTTATAAAATAATTCGGGGCCAACGGTCATCTGAACTACTTCGGCTCCTAAAGCTTCACACTTACGCGCTTTTTCAACAATCTCAGGCTGACCCTTTCCTTTTGAATCAAAGCACTCCTGCACCACGATACACTTTAAGCCAAGCTTAGCTGCATGAGCAGCAACAGCTGCACCATAGTTCCCAGAAGTGGCAGCAATCACCCCTTTATAACCAAGTTTTTTAGCGTGATAGACAGACACCGCTGCTCGTCGATCCTTAAAACTTCCAGAAGCGTTAGCTGCTTCATCCTTGATGAAAATTCGGGCGCCTTTACCTGCTGGCGCGTATTTTCTAGCCAAATTTGTGAGATTTGTTAGCTCAACAATTGGCGTATTACCAACGCCAAGTTTTGATTGAATTTCAATCATTTCTGACAAACTATATCCAGCCTGCTGCATCATTTTTTCATAATCAAAGGCAATTCCTTCTAGTTCAAAGTCATTGTAATCGATTTGAATGGCGTCCTTAACAATTTCACTTCGCCGAGCCATTACCGCTTCATAATCAGTCATCGTCACACTACTCACCTCCAAATAATTCTGTTTGTAAAATCCGATCAATTTGGCCGATTTCTGGAACATAATCACCAAAGCTATGGGTATAGGTTGGGAATACTTCTGTCAATCGCCCTTTTTCAATTCTATTAGTAACCGTTCTCACTTCTACTATATCATCAATTTCAGCGTCTGTGATTAAAAATCCTTTCACCCACATTTCCAATGGGACTTCTTTCGTCTCAACTGGTAATTGTGGCGCTCTTTCTTCAGCAGTCAAAATTATCGAGTGAACTGTCACCCAATCGCCTTTTTTTGCCATCTCTCAATTCCTCCACTCGTCTTTTAATTACTAAACAATTTTAGCATCTGGGTGAATCTGATCACGAAAATCACCTAAAATTGCATGAGGCAACGGTAAATCAATCATTGTCACTAATCCCGGACGGGCATTAATTGTCTGAGGTATCATATTAACACACATCGCAATTGTTCCAATCCCTCCCTCAACTTCAGGGGTGTTGATTAAATTAATTTTCGGATTACCATCAATAATCACATAGTCTCCTGTGGTTACACCAACTTGCTCTGGCTCAATTTGTTGCGGGTGATCCATCTCAATCAACACTTTACCATCTCGTTTTCCAAAAGCTTTCATAGAAACACCAGCAACCTGTCCTGCTTTCGCTTCACCATGAGGTGCCACACGATCAACCTCAGTCACGATCGGTTCCATTTGTTGTTCAATTTCATCAATTCCTAGACCTAGGGCATCGGACATCATCATGACTGATTCAGGGAAGCCGACATGTCCCGCTAAAGTACCGTCCTTTTTCCCAGCTTCAAACGCCTCTAAAGTAATCCCAATTCCTTGCTCTTCCATGACTGCTTTACCAAATGGTGACAATGAATTAACACGTCTTGAAGTAATGTGTTTAATATCCTCACAAGCACCTGTCATAACGAGGACTAACGTGTCCATAATATGCCCTGGATTAATCCCAGTCCCTAAAATTGACACACCATTTTCCTTCGCCAAGCGATCCATTTCTGCTGCCAACTCAGGACTTTGAGCTTTTGGATAAGCCATTTCTTCCGCTGTCGTAATCACATTCATTTTGTTTTCAACAATTAATTTGATCTTATCAAAGGCCTTACTCGTAAATGAATCCGTACATAAAATAACAATATCCGCTGCTTTTTCAGTAATCGTCTCTTCCAAGCTGCCGACTAAAATATTTTCTTTTTCTGGAAATTCTTTTCCAAGAATTTCAAAAATAGGCTTACCAACTTTATCACCAATATCAATCGCCCCAACAACTTCAATTCCTTGTTTTTTCATAACCATCTCAGCAATGCCACTACCCATTGCGCCTAATCCCCAAATAATTACTTTTACGTTTTTCATCATGATGACCTCCTGTATTATATAAACTCTTTTTTAACGTATTGACTGGTAAAACATGCTAACAATGACCCATACTCTAAGTCAAAACTAATTTTATCCCCTACTTGATAGGGTGTCTTTGCATGGGTGAGATCCAAAATCATGTGGTCTGAACTAGCCCCAATGATTTCTATGTCACGATCAAGCGGAAAAATTGTCTCTGGTGAAACATCTTGTTTGCCAATCGCAATAATCCCGCGTGTCATAATGCCCTTATCCTCAAACTCAGGAGATTCCCCAAAGGCGTTTACGCCAATTCGTCCAGTTGGCAACGAAGGTTTCTCTTTGACTTCGACTAATTCTGCCTCTAGCTTGAAAACATCCTGATTCATTGCCTTAATAGGTTGACTATAGGCTGTTTCTTTGCCAAGAACGAGCGCTTCACCCATTCGCAAATTATTAATACTTACAGGCATTTGTTGGGTCTCGTCATCTAGCAAATAGAACGAGCTTGAATTACCACCAGAAATAATATCCAGTTCGTATCCTAAAAGCGCCTCTACTTGTTTTTTATAAGCTGATAAACGACTCAGATTTTTTTCTTCTGGAATAACCGCTCCGTAACAAGTCAAATTAACGGCCAAACCAACTATTTTAACAGCTGAAAGGGCTTTTATTTTATTGATATCCGCAAGTAAGTCTTCTTCGTAATAATACCCTTCTCGCAAGTCTCCAAGGTCAACCATTAAAACAATTCTGTGAACCTTTCCTCTTGTTGCAGCAGCCTTATTTAAGCACTCAATTGTTGCTAACTCTGAATTAAAGCTAATATCAGCATACTCTACCACTGCCTCTACTTCGCTCTGCATAGGAATTCGAATTAAGACTTTTTCTTGCTTGGCTTGTTGATAGCTTTTCAAATTCTCAATTCTCGAATCCCCTAAATATGTAAGTCCAGAACACGCTTCATAAAGCTTAATAATTTCTGGATGAGCCGAAAACACCTTAGTGACAGCCATAAATGACAGATGATGTTGCTGAAGTTTTTCTGACATATAACCTAAATTCTCTTTCAATTTACGCCGATCAGTCACAATTCTAGGATACTCCAACCTCTTCTCTCCTCTCCCCTTAGACGCCGTTGATAAAATAGTACTACCTATACGATAATACATTAATCGATCTTTTCTATTCGAATGTGGAATAGCAATTATAATATATGTCTCCATTCACTTTTACCAAAAATTAACTCAAGGCCTCTTGGACTCCTTTTTTCTGATAATAAGCGTAAACTGGTAGTCCTAACAACATGATTCCAATCCCTGCCGCTGCATAGCTAAACTGTGTAATAATCGTACTAATAACTACGTAAGCACCACCGCCAATCGCAATTATCGGAATAATTGGATAAAGTGGGACTTTATACGGCCTTAGAGCGTCTGGCTGTTCCCGTCTTAATTTTATCACTGCGTAAAATGTTAAAATATAAAAATTCCAAATCATAAAGGTCGATAAATCCGTTAATAAATCATATTTTCCTGTCAAGCAATATAAAGATGAAACAATAAAAACAAACCAAGTTGCATTTGATGGGGCTCCATTTTTATTCACTTTTTGTAACGTTTTAGCAAAAGGAATTTTATTACTATTGGCTAGTGTGAAAGTTGAACGTGAAGCTGTAAAGACGTAACCATTGACTCCACCAAAAACTGAGATGAGAATCCCAATTGAAACAAATTGTCCGCCTCTTTGACCAAAGAGCACACGAGAGACTTCGGCTGCTGGCGTTTCAGTTAACATTAATTGATCCGCAGGGACAACCCACAAATAAGCAATGTTCATCACTAAATAAATCAAGCCAACTGCTGTCATACCAATAATTAGTGCACGTGGCAAATCTCTCCCAGGTTGCTTCATTTCTCCTGCAATCATCCCAACGCCCATCCAACCATCAAAAGCAAATAAAGCAGCTAAAAGTGCTAGTGAAAAGGCCTTTCCAGGATTCAAATCAGGACCAAGCAAAGGTGTAAAAACATCTGATCCCGTTCCTTTAATAAAGCTGACCGCAATAATAATAACCAGTGGTACTAGCTTTCCAACCGTCGCGATATTCTGGATAATACCGCTGGTCCTCGCGCCCACATTATTCATAAAGGCTAGAAAACCAATTGTACCAATTGCCAATAAAACCTTTGGCCAATAGGCTCCTGGAGGAAATCCTAGTAAACTGGCTCCTTGAACCCCAAAAACTACGGCAATAGCTGCTGTAGAGCCTGTTTGATACAATGTTGAATCAACCCAACCAGATAAAAAGCCCATTTTTGGACCGTAAACATCATGCAAATAAGTGACCATACCGCCTGTTTTAGGAATCATCCCAGCAATTTCCGCTGCGGTAAGTGCCCCTGCTAAAGAAAGGAGCCCCGCCACGATCCACGCAATAATCCCTAATCCCGGTGCACCACCAGTGGCTCTAAAAATCGCGTAAGGCTTAAAAAATATCCCCGAGCCAATGACCATTCCAACGATTGTAGTTAAGGCGACTGTAAAACCTAGTGTCTTTTTTAATTCATTTTTTTCTGACATTTCTATTCTCCTTCAGTTATAATCGGCTTTTTCAATTAAATTTGGAGCGTCAATCAGTCCTTCTGTTTAAAACACCGCTTTCATATTTAGTGTGTTTGTTTGTCAAAAGGACGACAATAAATCAAAGTGAGGCAAATTGCTTTCACGTTTTTGCTCGGTGACAATAACGCGAATTCGGTCGTCTTTTCAAATATTCAGTACAAAGATTGCTAAGTAATTTTAATTATCTGTGAAGCTAAGTTAATTATTCTCGATATTTAACAAGTAACTTTCCACTTAGTGAAATATCAAGCAAAAAAAGTAACTACAATAGATCAACATCACCTTTTGACTCCACATTGTGTAACCTGTCACTATAGTTTTTTGAAATTCTCCTCCTTACTTTTAATTTTCATTTCATCTCTCCCTATTCACTATTCACAAACTTCAACGCTTACATTCACAATCATACAAAATAAAAGCTTCGATTTTATAAGGGTTTCGAATACTTACTATTCAAAAAAAGAAAGCGGTTACTATAATAGGTATGATAAACTGATTTTTGAAGTGAAAAAACGCTTAATCGAACTGCTTACATATATTTCATCACTTGTATAACTAATAACAAGTTTCACTTCATGTTTAATTGTGAGCTAAATCAATGCTTAATCTAACTCATAAGGGCTAACTCATTGAATTAGCTCAAATTAAACCTCTAAATCGATACACTTGAAGGAGGGATCTGATGGCAACTAGTTGGACTCGACCAACCAAACTGCATATTTCACGCAAAGCCATTCAGCATAATATAGCTAACGAACTTGCTCGTTTAAAAGACGGGCAAGAATTATTTGCCGTTATTAAAGCAAACGGCTACGGCCATGGCGCCGTTCAAATTGCCAAGGCTGCTCAAGAGGCCGGTGCAAAAGGATTTTGTGTGGCAACACTTGACGAAGCCATTGAACTACGACACAACGGTTTTTGGGAACCTGTACTTGTTATGGGCGTTGTCCATAGTTCTTATGCTCCAACAATGTCTGAATTAGCAATCTCAGCTACAGTTACTAGCCTAAATTGGTTAAAAGAAGCTGAACAAGCGCTACAGCTTTATCCCTATCTAAAAAAACTTGCAATCCATATAAAACTCGATACTGGCATGGGAAGACTTGGATTTAGTGACGAACAAGATTTCTTAGCAGCTGTGACTTTTCTAAAACAAAGTCATTCATTAAAATTTGAAGGGGTTTTTACCCATTTTTCTACAGCTGACGAATCTGATCACGGATATTATCACTTACAACAAACAAAGTTCGAACATTTCATCAACCAACTTGATGAGAAGCCTCGCTATTGCCACACTGCTAACAGTGCGACAGCCTTATGGCATGAAAACTTTCAGTCAAACTTGATCCGTTTTGGCATTGCGATGTATGGACTTAATCCTGCTGGAACAACTCAGCTTCCACCTTTCACATTGGAACCAGCTCTTAGCCTAACAACTGAATTAGTTCATGTTAAGGAATTACAAAAAGACATGTCAATTAGTTATGGTGCCACTTATACTGCAAAAGAAAATGAGTGGATTGGCACATTGCCAATAGGTTACGCAGATGGTTGGCGACGTAGTTTACAAGGTTTTTCAGTCTTAATTGAAGGTCAACGAGCAGAAATTGTTGGAAGAATTTGTATGGATCAGTGCATGATTAGACTACCCCAGTCCTTCCCCGTAGGTACTTTAGTAACTCTTGTCGGTCAAAATCAAGCTGACACTATTTCACTTGAAGAAATCGCTGGCTACCTTGATACGATTAATTATGAAATTGCTTGTGGTTTTACCGAACGCTTGCCTAGAGAATATGACTAATTGAAATCAACAAAAAATCCACGAGTTTAGCAAATAGCCTAGCTAAACTCGTGGATTTTTAATTTATTCTCATTCTTTACTCGTCATATCAATTTTCTAATAATAACACGGTCTCCCCGTCTACCTCTTCCCCTGTCAAACTAAACCCTAGTTGTTGATATAACTCAATTGCGACTTGATTAGATGGAACAGCAGAAATTCTCAATTCATCACCAGAATTTAATTGTCTAAACCATTCAAGACCTTTTACTAAACCGATCTTCCCAAAGCCTTTATTTTGATGGCGATAGTCAATCATAAAACGTTCAATCCACCAAGAATCAACTGGATAGCTTGCATCAGCCTGATAGTAAGTGAACATAATAAAACCTACCATTTCATTGTCAGAATAAACACCAAACGCTCGCCTCTGATCTTCGTAATTAGCTTCCAATAGTGAGTACCAGTTGGGAGCTACAAACTGCGTCTGCTCCTCAGTCGTTTTTAATTGCGCACATGCTTTATAGTTCGTTTTATCAATTTCTTGTAATTTTATCATTTCTGCTTCCCTTCAACATTTTCTATAAAAAAAATCGTTCATTGTGAGTATCACGTAATGCGTGACAGGACTCATTTTTTATTACTCACTGTCATTCGCTTAGCCTCGTCTGATTATTTAAACAAACGCCTTCATTCTAGGCCTAGTTCAAGATACTCTTAGTTGTTTTTTGAAAAAGGCTCTTTGATTATGTCACATGTCGTGTGACAGGACTCAGTTTTTTTAACTCTCTGGCATTAGTTTTAACCTTTTCTGACTCTCTAAGCAAATGCCTTCATTCTAAGTTTAGTTCAAAAAATTATAGGCTTTTTTTACTTAAAGCTCTTAAATTATGTCACACACCGTATGACAGGACTCGTTTTTTTTATTCTCCGTGATTAACTCTAATACTCTCGGATTATTTATACAATCGCCTTCGCTCTAGACTTAATTCAAAACATTATAGGCTTTCTTTAATTTAAAGCTCTTAAATTATGTCACATGCCGCGTGACAGGACTCGTTTTTTTTTATTCTCCGTGATTAACCCTAATACCCTCGGATTATTTATACAATCGCCTTCACTCTAGACTTGATTCAAAACATTATAGGCTTTCTTTAATTTAAAGCTCTTAAATTATGTCACATGCCACGTGACAGGACTCGTTTTTTTATTATCCGTGATTAACCCTAATACCCTCAGATTATTTAAACAAACGCCTTCACTCTAGACTTAACTCAAAACATTATAGGCTTTCTTCAATTTAAAGCTCTTAAATTATGTCACATGCCGCGTGACAGGACTCATTTTTTTCGATGATAATCGTATCTTACTCAACAAATAATTCAGATAAAAAACAGACCATTTTCATCCACATAGATGGAATATACCGCATCACAACACGCTTCCCAACGTTTTGAAAACCTTTTCTCAAGTATACCACGAATTACTCACTATCAAACACTTTTATTTTACTTATTTTTTTACAGTAGTGTAAAAAAATAGGGAATCACAACTTATCAATTAAGACTCAGAAAAGCAATATATTGTTAAAGCTAGTAGTGGCATTTTTTAATGATATAAAGACATTCTCATATCTGAAGTTGCATAACATGACCCATGTCGAAAAGATAGCTTTTGACATTTTCTTACTAGATTAGTAACATTATCAGAAAAAGATAACTTCTCGTGAAAAGCCGTCTGATAGATGCTATTATAAAGTTTATTTGCCACAAAAGGTACAGATTGCTTATCTTCTTGTACATCCTTAGCAGCTAAAAGAATTATTCTACTAATTGAGGGATAATCGTGTTCCGGTAGCTCACGATACATTTGACTCAATAAATCTAACATTTCTTCTTTTAACTCTGAATTTTTCATGATAATCAAGACCTTTCTCAACAATAAAAAATTGTTACCATTATAATAAACCTAATTTTCAGATTTTGCCACCATCATCTACGCTCAAATAATTCCACTATCTCCTCTATTCTTTTTTCCAAATAATAAGCATTTTCTTTTGCCTTTTCAAGAGAGATAACTAAACAATCACAAATCGAAATAATAGTCTCCTCTTCCCTCGGTGTATTTAAAATTTTTTTAATGTCACTGTCCTTATTTTTTTCCATCGAATTAAGTAAACGTAAAATTGCTTCTAGTAGGCTGAAACACTAAATTCTCTCGTTGTGTCATTTTCTTAACGGTAAGAAATTGTCGTGCTTGTCGCTCAGGGATTTCCCCTTCCAAACAAATAAAACCATAGTGCTTCAATTCCTCGACTAATTGTTTCTGGTTCATGCCATGACCTCTATAATGGTATTATCATTCGCTTGATAGAGCCTGCCATTTTGACGTAAATTTTCTCCAATCCCTTCATAGTCAGTATTCCATTTGATAATATCTGGTACGCCAGAGAGATAGCCAAGATCATCCATTAGTTGTTCGGCATAGGACGTATACGAGTAACAATCAGCATAGACGTATATTTCATCAATCTGTTCAAAGGCTTCTAACAGGTCATTGAAGAAACCAGCATCAATTAATTCCTCCAGATACTTAATCGCTTCATACCCTACGTGTTCGTCAAATTGTTCAGCCACTTCATTCATGTAATCAAAATCTTCAAAATTAAACAGCTTAATAGGTGCTGAGTAATCATTAATTTCATAAGCTTGTTCGTCTTCTAATGCTAACTTTTCTTGTACCACTTCCCACAGAATAGGCAGTTCAAACCAACGTCCTTTACGTGTTTTAGGGTTCTCAATATATAACTCAATCATGTCGTTCACCTCTCATTCAAATAAAAATTGGGCTCACAGCTGTTCCACCTCTTGTTGTGTAACGGATACCGTTTTAGAGGATACAACCTCTTCCTCCTCTTGTATCAACAACTCTTTAATCCTTGTGGTCAACTTCGCCAATTCCTCTTGGTCTTTTTCTTTCAATTCTGCTTGTTTAATACAGGTCATTAGTTCATCCGTACCAAAGGTTTGATCCATAATCCAAATTTTCTTTAGCGTTGGGGCAAGATAATTGGAGAGCCAACGTAATGATTTTTCATAATTAGGCTTCTCTCCTTTCATGGTCAGCTTCAATTCTTGTATACTTTCAATGACCATTCGCCAGTTGGCGCTGTAACTGATACGATTTCCTTAATTATCAGAATCAAAAACTTTTAAAGGGGTATCAATTAGCTCTCTAGCAACCCACTCTATGGTTTCGCCAGTTGACAATAGATATTCCACAAAAAGATAGGCTTTTTCGTTTGCAAGGCGGATTTCGTATCTATTTTTAACACCATATTTTTATGCACCATTTCAATCGATAGCCCTTCTTTTTTTGCCAGCTCGTAATCTTTTTCATAAAAATTAAAGTACAAAGGAGATTGCCTTGAACCAAAATAAAGAGATAATCCTTTACTAATACGTTCATTTTTATTCAATACAAAACCACCTCTGTAATCAAAATTACGAAAGGTGGTATCGACTAGTCCTTGTTCATATTTTAGTTTCAATTCGTGTAAATCATAATTTGGATATAAATAAGAAAGCTGTTCGTCTAAAGCAATATCGATCCGAGTAATTTTAGTATCTATGTAAAATTCCCTTTCCAAAAAGATCATCTTGATAAAGACGCCAGAAGAAATCATTCCAACCTTCCTGCCTCTCCTCTAAGATTAATTCGTATTCTCGACATCCCTGTCCTCTCAGCTCGATCATAATCCCCATATTAATGTCATTAGATTTAGAGAAGATAAATATTTCACTAAAGAAATAGGTTTCAATGTAGTGATTAAACCCATATTCTCGGTATCCAAAAACAGAGGAATCCATCTTCAATACTTTTTCAATAACTTCTTCAGGAGAATCAAGTTTAAATCGAACTCGAAGAAAGTCAAGTTTTGCTTCCATGGGTAGTATTCCTCCTTCTAAACAAAAGACTGACTGTACCTTCTCTACTAGATTTTCACTAATTCTTTGTTTACCATTTTCTATTTTGGAAAGATAATATTTAGTAATACCTAACTTACTAGAAAAAATCCGTTGTGTCATACCTAGTTGATCACCAGATTTGTAAATTAAATCTGGTTACTCCTTTCCTCTATTCTTTTCAGTAGTACAAATTGATTTACCATGGTTGGTTCGTTGGTCCTACTGTAAATTCATTTACATTAACATCTTCTGGTTGATCAATTGCATACGCTACAATACTAGCAATTCGATCTGCTGTAATCCCATATTGAGCGTATAATTCCTTCATTCCTTCTGCTGTCTGTTTATCTGTAATCGTATCTAGTAATTCCGTATTGATTGCTGCTGGATAAATGGTTGCAGTGCGAATATTTGTGCCTTCTTGAGCAGATTCCATGCGTAATACCTCCATCAAATCTCGGACTGCCCATTTTGTTGCCCCATAAACAGCTCCACCAGGATAGGCTTTTAATCCAGCTACTGACGAGGTTGTAATCACGTGCCCTGACTTTTGTTCAATAAATGAAGGTAAAACTGCTGCGATTCCATTTAGAACACCCTTAATATTGATATCAATCATTTGATCCCATTCATCTACTTTTAATGCAGATAATGGAGAGTTAGGCATGATCCCTGCATTAAGAAAAATGACGTCTACTTTACCATAAGCTTCTTTTGCAAAATCAATCAACTTTTGATTGTCTTCGAATTTGGTAACATCTGTGACCTGATAAATAGCCTCACCTGAATCCTGTCTAATTTCTTCAACCAATTTAATTAATTTTTCTTCTCTGCGTGCGGCGAGTACGACTTTCGCCCCCTTTTTAGCTAAAAGCTTTGCTGTAGCTTCACCAATCCCTGATGATGCTCCTGTAATAATAACTACTTTATTTTTAATGGGCATGTTATTCTCTCCTTTAATCATTCTGCTATCTTTAGTTCTATTTGTATTGTATCTACATCTTCCAAAAAATCCAGTTTGTCTGACTCTCTAATTTTACCAATTCGACTATACGAGTATTGAGTATCAAAACTTTTATAGAAAACAACTAGACAGTCAGTACCAAATAACAACACATCGCCTTTCTCAATGCGATTTATCTTTTGAGATTCTGTTGGTAATCCTTCTGGTAAATAGACATATTTCTCATTTCTATGTAAATCATCCATTTTTAATGAAAGTGGAAATTTTTTTCTAAGTTCTCTCGTTACATTATTAGCTTCTAAATCTAGAGAAAAGGTCTGATCATTAATAATCAAGTTTATTTTCACGTCCTGCTCCTTGTTTGTCACATTAGTTGAACTTTGACTAATAAATTGACTCTCTTTTAACTCTATAAAAGTAGGTTCTGTCTTCCCTATAGAACACCCCGAAAGACAGAAAAAAAATATCCCTAGTACATAAAACATTTTCCTAGGATTTTTACGTTTTATGAGAGTTATAGCTTCTTTCATTGTACGAATAGTTATTTTTCAACACCAAGCTTTCTTATTTCTCTTGCTGGACTACCAGCTACAATAATATTATCAGCAACATCCCTTGTAACCGTTGAATCTGCTGCAATAATAGCATTTTCACCGACTGTTATTCCTGGCAAAATGGTGACATTTGCTCCAATCCAAACATTTTTTTTAATCAAAATTGACGCGACTCTAAGTCCTCTTCTATTTTCTGGATCAGTCAAATGGTTCACTGTAATCAATCTAGTACCAGGTCCAATTAAAACATGATCTTCAATTGTGATTCCTCCTAAATCAACGAAGGTAACATTTTTATTGATAAATATATCCTTTCCAAATGAAATATGCTTTCCAAAATCACTGTAAAAGGGTTGTGAAATGGTCGTTGACTCATCAATTGTTTTCCCAGTGATCTCCTCAAGAGAGAGTAGCATTTCCTGATTCGTATGATAGTTTGTATTTAATTCAACCAATAATTTTTCATTCGCTAACTTCACTGAATGAAGTTCTTTACTAAGAGCAGATTCTGGCAAGATATCCTGTCCAAGTAACCTCTGTTGTAAGCTAATTTTTTCCATGTCATAACCTCCTTTGTTTTAGTAGCTTTATTGTAGCTAAATCCGTTATACTTGACTAATACTTATATAGAATAATCAAATATAACTTTTGACTATAGGAGGATTAATACAATGGAATTAAGAGTACTCAACTATTTTTAACCGTAGTAAGAGAAAAAACGATTAGTAAAGGGAACAATATTGATTTATTAATGTCCCTAAATAAAAGAAAAAAAGAGAGCTATTTTTGCATTAGCTCTCTCCTTGTCTGAATTCAAGATGATATAAAAGTTATGATACTTTTATTGGAAATTCCTAATTAATTTTTCAATCTTGATTTCTCTATAATCAAAACCAATTTCCTCCATTAGTTCTTCCCAAGTCCTACCTGTTTTCCTCATAATTGTATCCACTGATGGTAAATTCTCTGATTTCACTCTGTTTCTAAACTCGTTCATTGATAAACTCTCTTCCAAACCTAATCGAATAATCTCATTTCTTAGCTCAAAAAGAAGTTCAAAATTGGAAACTGATCCTTCTGTTTCTCTTTTAAAGAAAGGCTTAGTAGTGCTAGTATAGAAATCGGAACAGTTAAACGTGGAGAGTTGAGGTATACTAAAAGAAAACAAAAGGAGACTCTCAATGGCTCAACACACAAAAGAATTCAAAGAATCTGTTTTAGC
>NZ_JCAQHY010000142.1:0-46069 GCF_059621045.1 Vagococcus sp. WN80Y | reverse complement strand
CAGATACCTAGAAAAAATTTGTATTCTTCTCTAGGTTTATTTATGTTGCATTAAAAATCACAACAAACAATTTTAAAATAGTTCAGTTTTTACTTGACCTTTTTATAGCTGGCTTAATTGTCACACGTCACCTTAACACGTAAACTGATGACTACTCTCTTCTCCCCCAAGAACACGAGCCACACCTTTGGCTAAAGCGACTAATTCTCGTTCACCTGGTACGCGATAGACAGGAGCAATAAAACGTACTTGCTTTTCGACAGCTGACATTAACCTATCCGAATACGCAAGCCCTCCCGTCATAATAATCCCATCAACTTGGCCCGCGACCACTGTCGCCAAGCTACCGATCCCTTTAGATAATTGATAAGCCATAGCCTCATAAACCAACTTTGCTTCTTGATCGCCAGCCTCTATCCGTGCCTCAACTTCACGCGCATCATTTGTCCCCAAATAAGATCTAAGTCCTCCTTGTTTTCGGTAGTGGGTCAACATCTCATTTTGACTATGCTCATAACACCATTTTATCACTTGCTTTACAGGCAGCTCTCCTGTTCGCTCCGTAGAAAATGGCCCCTCATCATCAGAAATCAAATCGATCATCTTTCCCTGATGGTGAAGACTTATACTATTTCCCCCTCCCATATGCGCTACAATATAGGTCACCTCTTCATAATGGTGATGAGTCTCCTCAGCAACTTTTCGAGCCACAGCACGCATATTCAGCGCATGGCCAATACTCTCCCGCTCGATCCCCTTTAGCCCTGAAAGTCTAGCAACAGGTGGAAATTCATCTACCGTCACAGGATCATACACAAAGGCCCGAGTCTGAGAACCTGACATTTCTCTAATTTTTTCACCTAATAATGCCCCTAAATTCGAGGCATGCTCCACTCGCGGATGATACAATAAATAATCAAGCATCTCTTGATTTATTTCATACGCACCAGATTGAACAGGTGGTAATAAACCACCACGAGCAGCAATTCCATCCAGCTGACTTAAATCAATTTTTTCCGCTTTTATCTCCGCCAAAATCATCCCTAAACGATAGTCTAATTGATCTTGAACATGGGAAAAGACTTCCAATTCCTCAATAGGATGATTGATCGTCTGCTGATAAAGGAGCTGGTCTCCCTGAAAATAACCAATTTTAGTAGATGTAGCTCCTGGATTGATTGTCAAAATCCTTTTATCTGTCATTTTTTTCACTCCCAGCTTAAGTCATCTCGTATCTATCACTAGCCTACTAATGATGCCAGTACGATAGACAAATATTTTTCCTCACTAGATGACCCCCTTGACGTCATAACGATTGGCACCTTTGCCCCACAAACAAGTCCTGCCATTTTTCCTTTTCCGAAAGTCATCATACTCTTACCAACTAAATTCATCGCCGTCATATCTGGGCCTACTAGCATATCCGCTTGACCTGCAACCGGACTTTCATAGCCTTTTAAAACGGCAATTTCCGGACTTATTGCTAAATCAAATGATAAGGGACCATCAATCTCACAAGGAATAGATGACTGTTCACTAAAATAACGGCTAAGCTGATCCGCTTCCTGTGATGACCTAATTTTCGGATTAACCGTTTCAGCAGCAGCTAAAACGGCCACTTTCGGTTTTTCGTAGCCTAAACGCTGAAGAATCTCTAACCCGTGACGAATTATAAGCTGTTTATCAGCATAAGTCGGTTCTGGCACCATACCACCATCTGTTGTCAGTAATAACTTCGGATAGCCTTCTACTTGATTAAGCGCCACATGAGTCAACAAATCCTGAGCAATAATCCCTGTCTCCTTTGCCACAACCGGACGTAAGAAATCACTCGTCTGGATATGCCCTTTCATTAAAACCTCCACTTGTCCTAGCCTCGCCATCTCAACGCCAATCATTGCAGCCTGCTTTTCTGGTACGTCAATAATTTCCACTTTTTCTGAAATATTAAGCTGAGTTAAGCGACTGGTAATAATGTCTTGATCGCCAATCACTATCGGCTTGACCTTTCCTCGTAGTCGTTCATCAAAAACCCCTAATAAACTCGCATCATCAATTCCATTAACAACCGCTACTCGCTTGACTGGTTGATTAATTTGTTTAGCAATTAGCTCTGAAAAATCCTTGAGCATAGGCGTTCTCCTTTCCGATTAAATCAAGGGGCTGTGACGAATGTCACGTCCCCTTTTCATTTTACATATACTATGCGATAAACGCGTTCCAAAAGTCTGCTCTTTCGACAACTTCACAAAACTCGTTTAATCGAAAGGGCCGATTTATCGAGTTTTCCTCCAGTTGCGCGGAGCAAAGCGACTTTTGTCACAGCTCCACGCTTGGTTAATTATCAACAAAATTAGCAATTCGCGAAATATTAATCAAATGCTCAAATTTCAAATTTTCTGAAATAATGTTATTTCCCCATGAGCCGCATCCTAATGAAACCGTTGGATTCAACCCATTATTAGGACTTCCGCCTGCATCAATAGTCGGTTGATTGACGACAATCCGACTAACAGGCAACTCTTCTCCTAAACGCCTAGCATGAACTTGGTTATGGGTAAAAATCCCCGCCGAATGCCCACGTCCTTCAACCATTAAATTAGCTTTAGCAATTGCAACAGCTTGATCGAATGTTTGATAGCCAATTAAAGCTAAAACTGGGCACATCTTCTCTTTTGATAAATAGTCTGCTTCGCCATATTCTCTAACGCTCAACGCAATAATCTCACTATCTGCTGGTACCTCAACACCAATTGCCTCCCCAATAACTTGTGGGGATTTCCCAACAAACGCTGGATTAGTACGGCCAGCTGGGAAAAGTAGCTCGCGGAATTTAGCAACTTCAACCTCATCTGTTACCACGTATGACTTACTCGCTCTTAATTCGGCAATTACCTCTTCTTTTTTTGCTTCAGGGTAAATCAAGGACTGCGTACAAGCGCAGACAATTCCGTTGTCAAAGGAACGACCGATAACCGTTAACTCCGCTGCTGTTTTAACATCAAAGTCTTCATCTAAAATCAATTGAACATTTCCTGGCCCAACTCCATAAGCAGGTTTTCCACTCGAATAAGCGGCTTTTACCATACCAGGACCACCTGTTGCAACCACGACATCAACTGAGCCCATCAATTCTTGAGATTTTTCAACTGACGGCTCGCTAATCACCTGTAATAAATCCTTTGGCGCGCCAATTGATGCGAGAGCCTCTCGCATAATTTCAACAGTATGAGTCGTCGTCTTTAGCGCTCTTGGGTGAGGAGAGACGATCATCGCATTCTTACCTTTTAATGCCATTAGCCCATTACCAAGAGGAGTAATTGTCGGATTGGTCGTCGGGGCAACTGAGCCAATCACGCCGACTGGATGGGCAACCATAATCAAGCCTTTTTCTGGTTCTTCGCCAATAATGCCCACTGACTTCTTCCCTTTTAAATGACCATAAATATTTTTAGCCATGTTTTGATTTTTGCCGATTTTGTGATCGACACGTCCCAAACCAGTTTCAGCAACAGCTTCTTCTGCAAGTTCAACATCATGTGCCAAAATAGCTTCTGCAATCACACGAGTCAGCTCATCTGTTTCTTCCTGTGTATAATCCTTAATCTGCTCCATTGCCACACGAGCATTTGCGACTAATTCTTTAATTGCCATCATTTTCTCCTCTTTTCTTTAGTTGGGCGGTAAATAGCTGTCATCCATCACAACAACTGATTTTAATACTTTGCCAGAAATAGAATCAGCTTCTGCTTGATTGATCTCAGCAAAAGGATAGTACTTAACAAACTGATCGAATGGGAAATGACCATTTTTGTATAACTGAATTAACCGTGGTAAATGATATTTAGGAATCGTATCGCCAATCAAGCACCCGACTATTTTTTTATTGCCAAAAACTAAATCAAAGAACGTATTCACTTCAAAATTTTTCTTCGTCACTGCCAAAGGAACAAATATCCCACCATTAGAAACAGCGGCCATGGCCTGATTCATGACGGGTTGAACCCCTGAGGTGTCAATCACGTAATCCGCGCCGAGTCCTGTGATTGCTTGAATTTTTTCCACAACCTGCTCACTGTCAACGCCACTATTAATGACATGAGTCGCCCCAAGTTCTTTAGCCTTCTGCAAACGGTCTTCATTAATATCTAACGCAATAATTGGGTGACACCCCGCTACTTTAGCTGCCATCAAAGCCGCAAAGCCAACTGCACCTGTACCAAAAATCGCGATAGATTGGCCAACACGTGGCTTCAAGACATCTAAAACAGCGCCACTTCCTGTGCCAAGTCCACAGCCTAAAGGTCCCAGAAGACGTAAATCAATGTCTTTATCCACCTTGACAATATTCGATTCATCTACTAGGCTATGAGTTGCAAAAGCCGATTGATTAAAGAAATTATTAAGTAGGGTCCCGTCCTCTTGCTTAAGTACATATTCACCACGTTTATTAGTTCCTGCATTATTAATATCCAACCAATGATTACATGAGGATGGATGACCTTCTGAACAACGTTGACATTCTTGACAATAGCCATAAGACAAAATCACATGATCGCCTGGTACAACACTTGTGACAGCTGCGCCCACCTGTTCAACAATTCCTGAGCCTTCATGACCAAGAACATTTGGAAATTGTAGCGAATTACCATATCGCTCCCCATAATCTGATCGGCAAAGACCTGAAGCAACCACTCTAATTAATACATCTGTGCCCTGTGGGTCAGCCAACTCAACCGTTTGAATCTCATAAGGTTGACCCTCCGCCTGTACAACTGCTGCTTTAATTTTCATTTCTTCTTGCTCCTTTCGTTTATTAACTACTATCAGCCTACCAAAATAACGCTTACATTCGATAGTAAAAAAAGGAACCTATTGAAAATAAAATAGCTTCCTCTTAGATATAACTTTATTTTAAGCTCAATTGAACCAATTGGTGGCAAAGTTCTGAATAGTCAATTCCTGCAGCGGCAGCTTCCTGTGGTAAAAGACTAGTAGGCGTCATTCCCGGCAAAGTATTGGCTTCCAGACAATAGGTTTGCCCCTCTTTAGTAACCAAGAAATCAACCCGTGAATAACTACCCAAACGCAAGAGCTCATGAACTTTTAATGCTTCTGTACTGAGTCTCTCGGCTAATTCTGGATGGATCATAGCTGGGCAAACTTCCTTTGTAAGACCCGCTTGATATTTATTTTTATAATCGTAAAAACCAGTCGTTGGCATAATTTCGATAGCTGGTAGAGTTTTACCTGCCAAGACCCCAACAGAAAACTCACGCCCAATAATAAGCTCTTCAATTAGTAATGCTGAATCAATTTGTTTAGCCAACTCAATCGCTTCATTAAATTCTGAGGCAGTCTTTACCAAAGATACGCCAATACTTGAGCCACCATTAGCTGGCTTGATGACACATGGGAGCTCAACCTGCTGAAAGATCGTTACTGGATCATCCACCTTCAAATCTACTTCAAGCCATTTAGGAGAAGACACACCATAAGCTGCCATTAATTGCTTAGACAATACCTTATCCATTGCCAACAAGCTACCTGCATAGCCTGATCCTGTATAAGTAATCCCATGTAAATCAAGAGCTGCCTGAATCTGGCCATTTTCTCCCATCGCACCATGTAAAGCCAAAAAGGTCACATCAGCACTCTGACAAATAGCTAAAATATTTGGACCAATCAATGCACCACCATTCGGAAAGGCAGCCGCTATTTCTGCTAAATCAGGCGGCGTAGCTGGTACATCATATGTGTATGACTCCTGCTGATATTTTTCATAAGCCGTCTCAAATTCTTGGCAGTCGGCACATCCTTCATAGACATCTAAAAGTAAGACTTGGTCGCCTTTTTTCATCAAAGCATTAGCCACCATCGCTCCTGAACTTAATGACACATCACGCTCTGGACTTAAGCCCCCTGCTAAAACCACAATTTTCATTTGCCTTCCTCATTTCCTACTTGATTAATCACCATCATAGCTTACTTTTATCACTCAGTGGTCATTAGCCAATAAAAATTAACGTTTTTTTAGATAATTCCCTTGCTGACTCACTACTAGTAAACAACTAGTTAATAGCCTGCTTTATCGGTCGGATTAAGCCTTCCCAAATAAAGGTTTCAATATCCTGTTCATCCAACGATTGAACGGATACCACGGTTTCCTCTCTATCTAGCACATAAATCAATTGACCATACTTGCCAGAAACATGATACGATTGCTCATCATTACTGATCCAAAATTGGTAGCCATAGCCATGCTCTGGTCCATTTTCCTCATAATGATTACGCGTTGCGGCCTCAATATAAGAAGCCGAAACGAGGCGCTGACCCTTGTAAGTTCCCTTATTAATCAACAGTTGCCCAAACCGAGCCATCTCATCAATCGTCAAAAACAACCCATTTGCAGCAGTCGTATGCCCCATAGGACATTCAAACCAATCAGGGCTGTAAATATCTAAGGGCTCAAATAACCGTTCAGTCATATAAGCGCATAGGTTCTGCCCAGACTTTTTCTCAATCAAACACCCTAGTAAATACGCATTAAAATTGGAATATAAAAAATGAGTGCCTGGCTGATGTGCAAACTCTGCCGAAAAAAAATGACTAAGCCAATCCGTCGTTTGATAACGTTCTGGCGTACTGAAAAAGAATAACGGCTCCTTCAAGCCACAGCTCATTGTTAGCAGATGTTCCACTGCTATCTCATAAACCTTTGGATCCGACTCTACTGTTAGATAATCACTAAAGCTATCAGCTATTTTTTCATCTAAGGTAATTAACCCTTCATCAAGAGCTATCCCGACTCCAATTGAGGTTACGCTCTTACTTGCCGAAAAGCTATGAAATCGTTCCTTATCAGCAAACCGATTGTAGTCCGCCACTAGGTTTCCAGCTTGATGAATCTGAACAGCGTTAATAACCCGATTCTCAGCTCTTGCAGTTGTTAAAAAGTGTTCAAGTAGATGCTTCATGGTATCTGTCCTCCTATTATGACTTTCATTTTAACACAAAGACACTAGACTAGAATATAGCAGCTAGCCTAGTTCGATTAAACAAACACGAAATTAATAATCTATTTACTCCATTAAACTAAGCTTACAAAGCGTTGTCCTCCTATTACGTCATACCTATACTTAAAATTTCGCGAATGTCTTCTTCCGTTAATTTCGCTAACTGCTGTTCCTCTTCGGCATTCATTACTTTATCAAAGAGTTCACGCTTTTCCTGTTGTAGCTGATTCATCTTCTCTTCGATCGTTCCTTCAGCGATTAAGCGCCAAACCTCAACCACTTTCTTTTGTCCCATTCGATGCGCTCGGCCAGCTGCCTGTTCCTCAACGGCTGGGTTCCACCATAAATCATACAGAATAACCGTATCTGCCCCCGTTAAGTTCAGCCCAGTCCCACCAGCTTTTAAAGAAATTAAAAAGACATCTTTTTCTCCACTATTAAACGCTTCGACCATCTCGATTCGATTTTTAGGCTTCGTACTCCCTCGCAAATAAAAGCTTTCGATACCGAGCTCAGAAAATTCTCGCTCAATAATACTCAGCATGCTTGTAAACTGAGAGAACAATAAGACCCGACGGCCATTTTCCTTTGCCGCAATAACAAGCTCCTTCACCTGCTCCAATTTGCCAGAATCCCCTTTATAATCATCGATAAAGAGTGCCGGATCACAACAAATTTGGCGTAAACGAGTCAGACCAGCCAAAACAGAAATCCGATTCTTCCTAAAACTATCGGCACTCATACCAGCAATAGATTCTTGCATTTGACGTAGATGAGCCAAGTAAACTTTTTTCTGTTCCTCTGTTAAAGTGCTATAAAGATTAGACTCAATTTTATCAGGTAAATCCTTTAACACCTCTTTCTTCTCACGCCGTAAAACAAACGGCTGAATCATCTTGGCAATTTCTTCTGTTTCCAACTGCTTAAATTTAGCCTTTGAAGGAAAGAAGCCTGGCATCAGCATATAAAATAAGGCCCATAATTCTTCTAAATCATTCTCGATTGGCGTTCCACTAAAAGCAAATCGGTGGGCAGTCTTCAGATCCTTAATCGCTTGGAAAGTTTTAGTCGCTGAATTTTTGACCATTTGGGCTTCATCTAAAATCAAACAATGAATCGCCATCTCTTGATAAAGCTCTATGTCCTGGCGAATACTGGCGTAGGAGGTAATCAATAAATCGCAATCTGCCTCTTCAATAAGTGCTCGCTCCCGCTCAGCCTTACTTCCCGTTACGACACAGGTCGTCAAGCTTGGCGCAAACTTCTGACACTCGATTTGCCAATTATAAATCAAGCTGGCAGGTGCAACAATCAAGGACGGTGCTGTCACCTGCTTTTCTTTTTCTGACAATAAATAGGTAATCCCTTGAATCGTCTTCCCTAACCCCATATCATCAGCCAAAATCCCACCAAATTGATAATCACTCAGCATTTTCAGCCAGCGAAACCCAACTTTTTGATAATCACGTAATTCCGCTTCTAAGTTCTCTGGAATTTGATCCTCTAGTTTCTCTGGTTGCGTTAACTTCTGAACCATCTCTTTAAAATCATCACTAAATGTTGTATTCGCAACCTCTTCTAGCGCCTCTTCAACTTGTAATCCACGATATTTTGGTATTAAGAACTTACCATTTTCATACTTGAGCTGACCTCGTAATTTAGCTAACGCCTCACTTGTTTGTTGAAAGGCATCTGAATCCAATGAGAGAATCTGCCCCGTCGATAACTGATAAAAGCTTTCCTGATTCAGTAAACTTAATAAAATATCGTCAACATCACTCTCGGCAATATTAGAAACATCAAATCGAATATCTAGCCAAGACCCTTCCTCAAAGACCTCAATTTGCGGTTGAAACTGAACTGCATCTAAATACAGACTGCTTAAATCCTTGGCAATCTCAACCTCTGCAAATTTTCGTAAATACGGAATTTCCGTCGAAAATAATTGATACAACTCCGCTTTTTCTGGCAGTGGCTTACTATAACCAACTGCTCGCTTCGTATAGTGGTAACGCGTCAATAACTTCTCAATGCGACTTTCCTGAACTTGATTACGAATAACCAAGGGTGTTTTAGCTGTTTTAGTTGAGAAGGCGTCATCTGTTGAAAAGACCTCTTTACCATACCTAAAATCCACTCGCATCGATAGCTGACTATTAACCGCTGACAGATACAGCTCAGTTTTAACGGGAACTTGAATCATTTCGGTCTGTAAATTCTCATCAACCTTAACCAACCCAATTTGTTCCAAAGCAGGTAGAACATAAGAAAAGAGATCAGCAACCTCTTCCGCCTCATAATAAATAATCGGCGTTTCCACTCGCTTTAACAATTGAATCAAGGTTTGGTATATTTCTTGTTGAGACGGCGTCAACTCATAAAACGTAACCCCTCGACTCACCCAATGATAGGTCTCCCAAAAACGATCGATCCCATTCGTTATTTTCAAATTAAAACCAGTATGTTGAGGCTCAACTTCAAAAACAATTGGCAACTTTCCCGTCGCGAAAAACAACTTACGAGTTGTTCTATCCCCCATAATTAAATGAAGCTTCTCATGTCGAAGTAAATTAGTTAAATACGGCCTCAATTCTTTCACAGGCAACAACAAGTAGCGTTGTTTGACGCTCCCCTTCAATTGAATGCCACTACTTGCCACCATTTGATTGTTCTGATAAATTTCCAAGGCTTCCGTCAATAACTGATAATCAGTCTCTGAAAAATTGAAAGACGCCAATGAAAATAAATACTTGTCACTTTGTCGAAATTTTTCCTGCTTAGCGAATGCTTGTAAAAACTCTCCAGCATTCTTAACGGCATAGGTCCGCCCATCTTGATAGCCCACTTTAAAACTCAATCCAAAAACAGCCTTTTCTGGATGATAATTAGAAATTTCCAAGCTCTCAACGATAAAGTCTACTTTTAATGGCGCTTCCTCTTCCAATGCCTGCTTTGTTTCCTTATCCTGCCATTTAGCAAAACTATCAGTCACAATTTTTGAAAGTGAGGGTGCTTTATAGGTTGTTTTTAAATTATCATTCTGCTTCAACACGCGATTCAAGCCTTTGTCTCGAAGCGCTAATTCGACAGCCACCGTATGTTTACAATAGCCATTCTCTTGCCAATAAGGACAGGTGCAGACATCTTTTTCCCGAGGAGTCCCATCCAACTCAACTTGATAAATAGCTGAGCCGATCACCTCCGCATGCCACACTTCCTGCGTCAAGTCTTGGGTAATAGCCGTTACTCGGCCCTCGTCCGCATATTTTCGACCTCTTTGAATAATTTTTTCAGGAATGGTCCACTTCATCTTTTTTCCGCCTCTTCTTATTCTGCTGTCTGATAACGAATTGTGCTAATACCTGTGCCACTTACGACGACTTGTAGTTGTTGCGGGATTCGTTGTTTCAATTCTCGTACGTGACTAATGATTCCAATCATTCGCCCCTGTCCCTCAATCAACTCAAGTGCGTTCATCGCTTGTTCGAGTGCTTCTTCATCTAAAGAGCCAAAGCCTTCATCAATAAACATCGCATCAATTTGGATGCCACCTGCTTGATTTTGTACCACCTCAGCTAATGACAAGGACAACGACAACGCGGCTATAAAGCTTTCGCCACCTGATAAAGTATTGACACTGCGAGTCGCTCCTACATTATCATCATAAATATTAATTTCCAAGCCTGTCTGACTTTTGTATGACCCTTGAGCTTCATTGAGCTCAAAGCTATAGCGATTATTCGTTAGCTGAATCAAACGCTGATTGGCCACACGCAAAATCTCTTCAAAATAGGCTTGAAGAACATAACGCTCAATACTCATTTTGTTATAAGGACCATCGCCATTTGTGACTTCTGACAGCTGATTCAGTTCTGCCAGCTCTTGCCACTTATCACTTAACTCAGCTTGTTGCTTCCGTACCTCTTTGACAATCTCTTGATTGTGCGTCAAAATCTGCTCCTGCTCAACTAAGTAACGCTCCGTCGTCAAAATTTGTTGCGTCAACTCACTTAATTGTTGCTCCTCACTACTTAGATCAGGACGTTCCGCCTCTTTCAGCTTACTGCTGACTTGTTCCAATTGAGCCTGCAGCTTCACCTGCTTCGTCTTAAACGCCTCGACTGTTTCCCTTAGCCTCTCTATCTCAGGAAAGCACCTCAGCTCCGCAAGTAATTCTGGCAACTGATACTCATAAGGGCTAGTCCCAATCTGCTCAAGTAAATTCGCTGTTAACTGCTCAATTAGCTGTGACTCCTTAGCTAACTGCTGAGTTAGATGCATCAGCTGACTTTCTGCCACCAACACATGATTATTCAACTCCGTCAAATTGGCAGAAGCTTCTTCAAAGGTCTGTTCCCAAGTAGCAATCCCCTTAGCCAGCTCATCTCTAACTTGACCAAGATCAGGTAACATCGCCCATTTTTCTGGCAATTGTTGCGCTAATGTTGTAATCGTCGTCTCGACTTTCAAACAGTCGCTCGCCAAGCTCAGAGCCTCATTCTTAACCTTTTCAAGTAGGCTCTCATTTGTCTGCTGCTCCTCTTGTAAGTGCTGAAGTCTAGCTTTCACTTGAACTAATTCGGCTAACTTCTCTCCAATCTCACGTTGGCGCAAGCTCACCTTATCTCTAAAATCGACAACCTCTTGTAGCACTGACTCCCACTGTCCATTTGCCACAAGCAATGACACATCAAGGATTGGCTCCAAAACAGATTGTTGCTGATTAAACCACTTTTCCTCACTTGCTAATTGCTCCCGTAACTTCTCCTGCTCCCCTGTTAGATAGCCGATACTTTGCTCCAGCTTAGCAACTAGCTGACTTTGTTGATGACTCGCTTGCTCTGCTGTCTCGAGGGCCGCTTCTGCTACTTTAATCTCTTCTAAGGACCACCCTTGCTGACTATGAGGGAATGGATGCTCTGTCCCGCCACAGACTGGACAAGGCTCACCTGGTAATAAGTCCATGCTTAAACGAGCAATTTGTAAGCCAGCAACCTGACTCTTAGCCTGCCTAACATCTGCTTCTACTCTAGGTAACGCTGCTTTAGCCTGCTTTAATTGCTGATTCTCTTGACTAATTTGCTGCACGTTAGTCTCTAAATCAGCCATCACAGCCTGCCCTTTTTGACCATGCTCCTTGGCAAGGTCAAGCTGATATAGTTCAGCCGTTACACGTTCTTTTTCAGCCTGACACTCATCGCTTGTTGCTAATAACTGAGTCGCTTCAGTTATCTGCGTCTGAGTCTGATTTTTTGCTTCAATTAAACGCCCTTGCTGACTTTCAACTTGAGCCAACTCAGCCTTTAGTGACGCAAACTGTCCAGATAACTCTGCTTTTTCAGCCAAAAGTGGCATTAATTGCGTCAACTGACTCAACTCAGCTCGCTGTTGCACTATTTCTGGCTCTTGCTTTAAAAGTACTGCTTTTTGCTCACTCGCTTGTTGTTGTTGCTCACGTAATTTGGCGAGCTCGTTCCTTTCATCACCCAACAGTTGAGTTAAGCGTTGGCTTTCGACCGAGCTTTCCTCATATCGAAGTAAGTCTCGTTCTTGTTTTCCAACCCACAATAATTGAGCCAAACGAGCTTCTTGCGTCCTAATCTGTGTTTCTTCAACTGCCAACTGTTCAAGAGTCACTTGTAGCTCCGCCTGCTCGTTAAATAAGCTCAGCGTAGCCTTTTTTTGATTATAGCGCTCTTCTACCTGTTGACGATTGTGCCTGAAATCAGTTAACGCCTCTGTTGTTTTAGCTATCACCTTTTCATAACTTTTCGCTTGCTCAGCCCCTAAAGATAGTTGATCATCCACGCCCTCTAAAGCAGCTGCCTGTTCACTAAATTCAGCTTGCCATTTCAACTGCTGTAGCAATAACTTTACCGCGCTTCCAGCTTGCTCTAACTCTTTTTGATAAGCCTTCTTACGCTCCTTAAGACTCTCTGCTAACTGGCGATAAAGTGTGGTATTAAATAATTTACGCAGAACCACTTCCTTATCGCTACTATTAGCATTTAAAAACTTCCGAAAATCACCTTGAGGAAGTAACACAATTTGGGTAAATTGATGCGCATTAAGGTGAAGTAATTCCTCTAAAAAAAGTTGAACTTCCTTAGCCTTAGTCAGCTGTTTTAGTTCCTTATCATGGGCATCAAAAACCGTCAATCTGACCTTGGCAGGTCTGGTGGTCGTTCCCTCACCAACTTTTTTGGCTAAAACCTGCTCTGGCTCTCGCTCAACCAAATAACGATAGTCACGGTGAGAAAACTCGAAAGCAACTGCAGTCGTCTCACTAGCCGCAGCAAAATTAGAACGCATCTCTTTCCCCTGACGGATTCCACCTGTCGTCTCCCCGTATAAAGCAAAGGTCATCCCATCAAAAAGAGTCGTTTTACCTGCACCCGTTTTACCACTAATCAAAAAAAGCGGACTCTGATGAAAACGACTGAAATCAACCGTTTCAGACTGATACGGGCCAAAATTTTGTAACGTCAACGAAATTGGTTTCATCCTGTTTAAGACTCCCTTTCTAATTCACTCATTGCATCAACTAACCAACCGGCTTGCTTTTCTGATAACGGCTCCCCCGTTGTCTCTTGAAAATAATTCGTCACCAATTCTACAGGACTGCTAACCTGAATTGTTTCAGTCGTTCGCCGATTAGCCTGCTTTTGTTCCCTACCGTAAGCTCGTTCAAGTTGAATAATTCGCGGATAAATTGTTCTCAGCTGAGTCATCACGTTAGGAATAACCCCGCGATCCGTCAAAGAAATCGCCAAATAATTCTCCCGCTGAATCTGATTGTAATAAGTCGGGTCCATCAACGTCGCAAAAGAATCCTCCAGAACCTCCAAATCTCTCAAAAACGGAATCTCGTGAAACTCAAAGGTCGTTTCAGTTCCAACTTCTACAATCCAGACCCCTTTTTGTTGTGTCACCTCAGAGGTTGAATACTTTAATAAAGACCCGCTATATCTTGCATTTTGACCATTTAACGCATTTTTATAATGTAAGTGCCCAAGAGCAATATAATCAAAATCACTTAAAAGAGACAATGGGACTACGTCTAAACCGCCAACCGTTAGCTTAGTTTCTGACTCAGATTTCTCACTGCCTGCTACAAAAAAGTGAGCCACAAGCACCTGCTGCATCTCTGGTTTAAAGGTTTGACGCATTTCTGCTACAACTGATTCCATCGCTACTTCAATCGTCCGAATACTGTCATCCTCAAAATATCGACGAGCCTCAAAGGGTTCAAAGTAGGGCAATAAATACAATTGAACATTGCCCACTTCAATTGGCGTGAAGGCCTGTTCGAGACGAGTGTGCAAATGAAAATTAAGAGCCTCAAACCATGGCCCCCCCGTTTCCAGACGTGTCGCACTATCATGATTGCCAGAAATTGCAAAAACTGGGTAACTTTTCTTTAAATTCATCTCAACTAACATCTGATTAAACAACTCAACCGCTTCAACTGCCGGAACCGATCGATCATACAGATCCCCTGCAATAATGATGCCATCAACCTGCTCCTTAGCCGCCAACTTCATGACTTCATCAAAAGCATGGCGTTGTTCCTCTAATAAATCAAACCCATTTAGCTTCTTGCCAATATGCCAATCTCCAGTATGTAAAAACTTCACCTTTTCACCTCGTCCATAAAAAACTTCTTCCAACCATTATACCAAATTTTCATTAAAAACTGAAAAGACAAGAAAAGAAAGAACAAAAAACCTGTGAAAGAATATCGTTTCTTTCACAGGCTAGTTCTACTCTGCTTTTTCAGGGTCTATTTTATACACAAAATTTGGGTCAATTTCCTTATCTAGTTGCGCAAAAGCAGTCGCCATTCGGCGCTCAACTTCATCGATTCCCTCTTGATTAATCTTTGGTACGTCACTAATATCGATTGGATCACCAAAACGAATCGTGACCTTTTGGCGTTTAAAAAGCCCACCCAAGGTTAAAGGACCTTGGTAGACAGCTGGAACAATCGGCACCTTTGCCATCTTAGCAATCAAGGCAGCACCACCTTTTAATTCCTCTGAATGACGAGTGCCACTTGGAAACATGATTAAACTCAACTCAGAATTTTTTAAACTTTTAATCGGTGTTTTAATCACACTCGGTCCAGGATTATCACGTTTTACTGGAAAGGCATGTGCGTGAACCAAAATATAACGAATAATAGGATTTTTAAATAATTCCTCTTTTGCCATAAAGCTAAACTCCTTAGGAGCGGCAGCAACGGCGAAGTATAGTGGGTCCCACCACGTACGGTGTGGTCCAACAAGTATATAGTTAGTATCTTTTGGTAGCTTGTCGCGCTGTTCGTAGCTCGCCCGACCGTTTATTACAAACAGTAGAAAGCGCACAACTTGACGCATAAATCGAAAGAACATTTGCTTCTCCTCACTTTTCCTTATTCCCTAATAGTATGACGAATAATCCCCATTCTTGCAAGTTTTTTATTTTAATTTGATGGTTCATGTTATAATGTTAAACGACTTGATTAAAAATGAGGAGTTAGTAATAAATATGGAAGACTTATTAAAAGCAGGAGAACGCATCGATCAATTATATGCCGATGGGATTAAAATAATCCAAAGTAAAGAGGTCTTCTCCTTTTCCTTAGACGCTGTCTTATTAGCAAATTTTGCCAGTCTACCTAAGCGCGGTCGAATTATTGACCTTTGTGCTGGCAATGGGGCTGTCGGGCTCTTTATTAGCCAAAAAACACAAGCAGAGATTGTCGGGATCGAGCTTCAAGAACGACTTGCTGATATGGGACAGAGAAGCATTCGACTCAACCAACTCGAAAATCAGCTAACCATACATACTCTAGATTTGAAAAAAACAACAGAGGTAGTCAAAAAAGATTCCGTTGATTTAATCGTCTGTAATCCCCCTTATTTTAAAAGACTACCAACTACTGTAAAAAATCCTAATCCTTATCTAGCAATTGCTCGTCACGAGATAGAAACTAATTTGGAAGAAGTGGTCAAAGAGGCTGCTGGACTGCTAAAATCCAATGGTAAACTCGCTCTCGTCCATCGACCTGAGCGCTTGGTTGATATTTTAGATACGATGCAGCGACACCGCATCATTCCTAAACGAATCCAATTTGTCTATCCAAAAGTGGGGAAAGAGGCCAATACGTTATTAGTTGAAGGCATCCACAAGGGACGACCAGATGGCTTAAAAATCCTCCCGCCACTAACTGTTTACGATGAGACTAACAACTATTACCCAGAAGTGAGAGGCATGTTATATGGAAACTAAGGCATTTTATTTTTATGTTCTGCACTGTGCAGACGATACTTTTTATGGTGGCTATACCACTGAACCAAAGCGACGATTGAACGAACATAATGAGGGTGTGGGCGCCAAATATACGCGCGTTAGAAGTCGCCGCCCCATGAAAATGATTTATACGGAAGCTTTTGAGACAAAAAGCGAGGCCATGCGGGCTGAATACGCGTTTAAACAACTTGCTCGTCATGAAAAGCTTAAATTTTTGAAAAAATATATGTAGATGGACTATTCTTATAGTAAAGGAAATGATCGTTTTGACAAACGAAGTTAAGCTACTTACTGCCGTAACCGATAGGCTTATTCAACAATATCCTACAGGTTGGGGTGGCAGGTGTCCTTTTAGATACTGACGAAATACTGTTAAGTATCTCTCCTGATTTTCTAAACGCAGGCTCTAGTGTTTGTATGGAATTAGGTGCAATGTTGGAGGCTGCCAATCAAAATAAGAACATTACTCATTCAATTTGTCTCGTTAGAGATGACGAAAATTCGCCAATTAAGATTCTCGCTCCTTGTGGAATTTGTTTAGAAAGATTAAATTTTGGGGGAAAGGATGTTTTGTGCGCTCTGACTGCTGAAAACACCTTGGATGTAAAATTCGCCAAGCTCCACGATCTTCAACCACACCATTGGCTCGATGTGTACTAACCAATTCCCGTAAATTAACACCAAAACTAAGACCTCTCAAACAGTTTCATTTGAGAGGTCTTAGTTTTATTATTTTACATCCCGGGATCATAAAAGTTACCGAGGATGGTTACATTATCTGCAATGCTGACAAACGCATTCGGGTCAGATTCTTCCATCGCTTTTTCCAAAGAGTGCATCTCATACCGCGTAATGACGGTCATCAAGACCGCTTTTTTGTGATGGTCAAAGGCACCCTCCGCTCCATTAATAATCGTAATACCGCGACGTAAGCGCTCCTGAACACAGTGAATCACACGATCGGGATTTTTGGTAATAATCATTACCTGCATTTTTTTCTGCTTGGTATAGACAGCATCTGTCACTTTCCCACTAACAAAAATTGAAAGAACACTATAGAAAGCAAAAGGCCAACCAAACAAATAACCAGCAGTTAGCGCGATTAGCCCATTAAAGATAATCGCAATTGATCCGATACTTTTGCCTGTTGCTTTGCGAATCGTGATACTCAAAATATCTAAGCCACCAGACGATATCCCGTTTTTCAAAGCAAATCCAACAGCAAATCCATTCACCGCTCCTCCGAATATTGCGCAAATAATCGGATCAGGTGATAAGGGCGTAACAGGCATCAACTGAATAGCTAAGGATGATAGGGTTACCGTAATGATCGTAAAAATGGTGAACTTTCTACTAATTCGTTTCCAAGCAAGTAGAAACAAAGGGACGTTGAGTAAATAATAAACGACCGACACAGGTGCTTCATTGCCACTGACATTCCTAATTAACGTCGTGATAATTTGTGCTAAACCCGTCACCCCGCTGGCATAAATATTTCCCGGTCGCCAGAAAACATTTAAAGCCACTGACGCAAACAAAGCATAAAGTAACGCCACTGTTAGTTTTGTCGTGTACTCATTACTAGTCAATTTCTCTCTAAGGTCGTCCATCGTTCCATTAGTCACTCCTAGTTCTTAGTGACTTTATTATAGAACGTTCACCTAAACTTTAAAAGGAGAACTCACCAATATGAGAGGATATTAATGCTTTTGTAACCTTTGACGGATTTTTTTAGAAATCTGCTACTTAAACCTATCTACGAGGATTTAATGTTCGGTATAGCTTGATCGTTAACTCGCCATTAAGAAACTCTACCTTGGCATCATCTGTCATAATTCCCAATAACGAAAAATCTTCTGCTTCATGTTGAGTTCCAACCAAGCCTTCAACATATTCGTCCAGATCTGGGTCTCGCTCTACACTTAATAACCACGTCACATCCTCTAAATCCGCTGGCGGTTCGGCAATTTCGCCTTGAACACTCACCACAAACTGCGGCCCTTCAAATGCAATATTCATTTGAATATTATTAATTCGATGAATGAAAAAATAACGCAATAATTCATGCGAAATTAATTCAGCTTTACGTCGTTCTTCTAACATATGTCTCCCCCTATCCCTAACCCTTACGATCTTCTTTCAGTTTAACAAGACTATCAAGAATTGGCACTAAAAATGCGGCAATAAACCCTCCTGAAAAACCATTATTGTACAGATTAATCCCCCCATGCAAAAAGCCCACATTACTAACCAACGCAAGGTGTAAGCCACCTGCTAAAAGGCCTGCTAAGGGACCATAATACCCAGCGATAGGTGCCAAGGTCGTGCCAAAAAGTGTCGTCAATAAAACCGAGGTACTACTCGGATCGCCACCTGTCAAAAGCGACATCAGGTACACGCCCAAAACAATCGGAATACTATTACGTAGATGCACCCCATAAGCGCTAAACCCGACCACTGTATAGATACCACCTAAAACCGCGCCACTTAATTGACCGCCAATCACTAGTACATATGAGGTAGCCGCAATGCCCATTACACCCATGTTAATTAGCGTCACACCATAGCCCTCTAGTACAATAAAATCAGTTACCAGCTTACCTGACGAGCTGAAAACCCTCCTAAAGCCGCTGAAGCTTCTTTCATTCAAAAACCAGCCAATCACCAATAAGCCACTAAATGACAGATATAAAAAACTACCTAGCAACCAATTATTTCCCGCTGACACCAAATCAACATTCGAGATATCATGCTTAGTCAGTCGAATAAGCGCCGTTATAACCATTCCAATAATCCCTGCAGTAAAGCCGACATTGTAAAGACTAAAGCCCTGATGAAAGCTCAAAAAATGACTAGCCAATGGTGGTAAAATTAACCCAATAATAATTCCCACTAAAACACCGACCACTATTCCCCAAAATGGAGACAGCCCCATACCAAAGGACACGAAACTGACTGCCGGTGCTAAGGCTGTCCCAAATAGATTCACAATCAAATAATTGGAGAATGGTTTCCTTTGAAGCATAGCAAATAGGAACACGCCTAATGTAATCGGCAGAGAATTAAATAAATTCTTTCCAAAAAAAGAAAAGCCGCTCATCGTATAAAGAGCCGCTATTAAAGGCCCACTCATCCGAACTTTGTTGACTCTCGCTAGTAAGACACTTAAAAGAGTCAGAAGACCACTATTAACAAACGCCGCCCCTAAACCAGCTATTTCGATATAATCGGTGACCAAGACATTAGTTGACAATGAAATGGTCCAAAGACCTTTGATAATAGTACTTGGCGTAGCCAGCACGCATCCCATAGCAATCAACACCAGACTAAAGACTATCACCAAACGGTACTTGATTTTTTCTGATACTTTATGTTGTGCTCTTTGAGCCATTGTTAAACGTTTATTCATTCTTACTCCTCAATCGTTACATTTTATGATGATTTATTATACTAAAAGTAGGAATAAAAAGCGATGAATGTGATTAGACCTACCTTTTAACATCTTCTATGCAACATTCAAATTAGTTAGGCATTCATAAAAAAAGTTAGTTTATTCAAAAATAATATCATTTTTAATAATCTCAAATAGAGCCAATACATTTGAATGAATATCAGATTGTTTCATATTTCGTACATCAATTTTTATATAGTGAGATGACTGTGGTTCTAAAAAATTAGTTTCTAAAAAACCTACCGCCATGTTTTGAATGCGTAACAATCGCTTCACAGTTTCAGGATCAATGTCAGCCCTTAATTTAAAGACAATTTTTGTATCCAGTGTTTTTCTTTGAATCTTTCTTTTTAACCCTAGTTCATTCAGCGTTTCATATAAACAGAGAGCCTTATTTTGATATAGATTTGCTAACAAGTTTTTATGCTTAGTAAACATATTACTATTGATATAGATAGAAAGTGCCTTTTGCGATAATAGATTTGAATCATAGTCAATAATCTTTTTTTTCTAACAAATAAATTAATAAGAGAGGGTGGAAGAACAGCACATCCGATTCGTAATCCTGGGAAAATAATCTTGGAAAAAGACTTTAAATAAATAACACGCTCACTTGTATCAAAAAAATACAACGGAGCATTCATATTATTTTTATCAAGATCAGCCAAATAATCATCTTCAACAATATAAACATCATATTTTTCAGCTAAATAGACCAATTTTTGTTTTTGTTCAACAGTATAGGCCGTCCCTAATGGATTTTGAAACCTTGGAATCGTGTAAAAAAATTTGATATCCTTTGTTCGGAACACATTTTCTAATTGTTTAAAATCAAGACCTTTATCATGGCGATCAATTGTCAAATAATGTAACTGCTGTTCTTCAATAATTTTATTCATCATATGATAAGTTGGTTGTTCAATCAAAATTGTTTCTTTATCATTCTGAAAGTCCATAGTAGCTAGTATAAAGAGAGCTTGTTGAATGCCTGAAGTCCCCACTATATTTTCTCTTTTAGTGTATACTTGTTGATCCGCTAGAAGAATATAGAGAGAATAAATTAGCTCATCCAAACCTTTGTGGTTTAGATAGTAAGTAAAAAGCTGGCTTTCTTTTTTTATGATAGCTTGATTCAGACAAAGGCGAAAGTTTTCATAGGGAAAAAGATCTTGATCCGGCATTGAATTGCCAAAATCAATCAGTTTTTTATCTTCTTGAACATTTTCATCTGCTCCTGTCAATAAAAAGTAACCACTCCTATTTACTGAATAAATAACACTCTGATATGATAGCTCTAGTAATGCTTTTTGTACGGTATCTTTACTACAACCAAATTTTTCACTCAGCACTCGAATAGAAGGTATTTTTTCACCTTTTTTTAACTCACCGTTATTGATTTTTCCTATCAAAAAATTAATTATTTCTTGATATTTTCTCATTTTTTCCCCCTTGCTGTCCCCATACAGATAAGCTTTCTTTTCATTGTACTATTCTTATTCCTCATCTACAATAAATTTACAGTACAAGGAGGAAGATAAGCATGAAAAATAGACAACGAATATTTGTCACTGGTGCAACTGGTGTTATTGGCAAAAAATTAGTTCAAGAATTAGTTACTAAAGGTTATCTGGTTGCCGGACTGACAACTTCTAAAAACGGGGAAATTTTTTTGAAAGAACTGGGAGTTCAATCCTATTTAGGTGATGTTTTCGATGAAGATTTTATACAGATCACAATAGCTGATTTTAAGCCCGATATCATTATCCATCAAATAACTAGTTTAAAAAACATGAGTAGTAAAGATAATTCGACTATTCGAACTATTGGAACAACTAACATAGTTAATGTGGCTCTTAAGAATAAGGTAAAAAGAATTCTTTCTCAAAGCATTTCATGGGCATATGAACCCGGAGAATCATTAGCAGACGAAACAACCGCACTCGATATAAATGCTATAGAACCGAGAAAAACAACTATTGATGGAATTATTGCTTTAGAAGAAAAAACGAAGGAAATCAGTAATTATATTATTTTGCGCTACGGTACCCTTTATGGAGAAAATACCTGATATGATCAAAAGGGAGCTATCTATCATCAATTCAAGGATGGAACAGCTAGTGTCAGTAAAGGAGTCACTTCTTTTATACACATTGATGATGCAGTCGGAGCTACCATTCAAGCACTTGATTGGAAGTCAGGAACCTACAATATCGTTGACGATGAACCAATTGCAGCCGATCAGTGGGCAAAATTTTATGCCGATAAACTAAAAGTAAATAAACCACCAAAGATTAATGAACGAAACAATTGGGAGCGAGGTGCTTCAAACAAAAAATTTTAAAAAAATGGCGGTAGATTAACGTACTCTAGCTGGCGAAATGGGATGGCAAAACTTGACTAACAAAATAATCCAAAAACTAGTTGTTGGTTTTATTAATACTGGCGTCCTATCTTTTTTTCTGACATTAATCAACCAAGGAATAACCAGTTTTCTGTGGTATGTTTGGCTAAAAGCTTGGTTTCTAGCTTTCTTACTCATCATTCCTTTAAGCTTATTTATTCCTAATATTGTTGAATCTTTGTTTAAATCTATCAAAAAAGTGTCGATCAAAAAATAAGTAATTCGAAAGATGGCACCCACGTTTCCTAAGTAATGCGATTACATATCTACTTATAACGTTCTCTTATGTGTCTATTTACATCGAAATTTGTTATAAGTAGATAAAATATTAGTGAGC
The DNA here is from genome assembly GCF_059621045.1 of Vagococcus sp. WN80Y. Taxonomy (NCBI): domain Bacteria; kingdom Bacillati; phylum Bacillota; class Bacilli; order Lactobacillales; family Enterococcaceae; genus Vagococcus; species Vagococcus sp. WN80Y. The sequence goes on along the minus strand of NZ_JCAQHY010000142.1, from coordinate 23,567 downwards.
AACAGGCTAATACCTACTTTCACCTTTTTTGCCTTATGATTCCTAAACTTAAATGTGTGGTCTAACTTTATTTTAAGTTTAGGAATCATAAGCTGAATCGCAACTATAAGAATTGCCTGCCCCAAAAAAAGCTTTAACGCAAGGTCTTCAAAAATTCTTGTTCCCCTTGAAAGAGCTTCATAAATAGTCACATAAAAAAACTTTGCTTCTTGAAAATAAATAGGTAAAACCGACATAGCTGTAAAAAAAACTATCCCTTCTAAGGAAAAAAGTAAAACTGTCACAAAAAAGGCCCTCATTACTATCCATATCCATCTCAAGTGTCACTACCTCCTTTACCTAACGCTTTTTTAGATTTAAATTGTTTATACTACCAAAAGTTACCTCACAATCATCACCAATAACACCATCCCAACAAAAACCGATAAACCACCATAAATATAGGAATTTTATCTTCTACAATTAAAAATTGCATCGGACTACCTGGAAGATACTTTGCCAAGTATGGTTGATTTTTCTCAATTTAAAAAAAGATGTTTGAACCTATAGTAACTTATTATAGGTTCAATTAACATCCTGAAAGAAACAACACTTGGATTCTTTCTCGAACTACTCAATAAAGCAACTGCCTCTGATAATCAAGAAGCCATTTAAAATTAGTAATAGCAGAAAAATTAAGGTTAATGTAAAGATAAGTGTCACATTGTCCAATGTCTACTCATCCTCAGCAACTAATTGCTCATTGTTCTCCAAATTAACATGAATATCTTGTATAAACAATCCCCTACTAATCACCACTAAAGTTGGAATAGCTCCAAACTCATCATAAAACTAACTCAATTCCTCTTTCTTTCAATAGTCTCTCAATAATACTGTTTTTACTTAATTTTGGGGAATTTTTTTGACACCGATAACCTGATTAGACGAAATTGCGCCAATCACTCGGCTATCTTTTGCCAATATCCGATTATCACCCATCACAAAATAATAACCGGCAGGAATGGCTTGTTCTAACTCAAAATCAAGCGTCAATATTCCAATTTCGGCATTTCGTTTGTTTTCTTCCAAAAATGGTTCCGATACCGCTTTATCATCAATGTATAGTTGGTCATTCACATACTTAATTTGTTCATTAGGTAAGCCAATGACTCTCCCAACAGCGTTATATTCTCTCTCTCACTCTGGCGATACACAATAATATCAAAACGATCAATTTCCCCCTCTAAATCCACAAAAAAAATAGCGCCATTTTTTATTGCGGGCTCCATACTTTGTCCACTCATCTTTATCTTCTTAAAGTAACAGCCCGTCATGATTACTGAAGCAATGACGAGTAATAATACTAGGTTTGTTTTTTTTAGCATCAGCTTCCCTTTCTGATTCCGTATTAATTGGCCACTTGTTTATATCCTGCTTGTTTCAATCGCTTAACACATCTTTTTAAGCTGTATCCTTTAGTTCTATCGCCGTCGATTAGCTCTTCTGAAGGAGGATTTAAATACTCAATCATTGTTGGCTTCGTCACATCATAGCTAGCTTTTTCATAAAACTCATCTTCTGACATTCTGATTTCATAGCTCATACCATCTATTTTTTCATAAACTGTTGCAAGAGTTTCCATCGATCTTTTAGCTGATTCAAACTCTTTGCCTGTCAGTTTTTCACCCCTCTTACCATCTACAACATCATATGCACCGTCTATCTCTGAAGTAATTGTAATAGTCGTCACCCGATCTCCTTCGTACTCATACTGAAAACTAGTCAGTCCCTCTTTTTCTTTCTTGGTATAAGTGACCGTTTGGTTCGTTTCCTTAACCACGCATCCGCTAAGTACGAAGCTCACTAATATTACCAAATATACCATACCTATTTTCACTTTTTGTGCCACAAGTTTCTCCTTTTTAATCAAGTTTGACTATTTTTAATAGATAACCTCATCTACTAAAAAACTCATTAAATTTGCCACTCATTGACCTCCCCTAAATTAGATAACTTTATAGGGAATATTTTTGAACTAAGTTCATGTTTTGAAAAATTAAACAATTTTTCAGCACCTCTCATTATGACAAGTTTAAAAGCCATTTTTACTTAAAAAAATACTGGCAGATTAAAGTATAATCAGAAATTGATTTTTGATAACGATAGTCGATTTTGGTATTGGTCATAAGTACACTTTCTCTATGCCTCAATTTATTTATAATTGTATAGATTAAGTTACTAATTTTTAAAGTTACGATATACTCTTCTTAAGTGCCATTACTTAAAAAAACTCTCCCAATTAGTGACCATCTCTTTAATTTGACACAGTTATTTTATTCGTCACTCTTAAAAGTATCTAACATTGATGTCAACCAAGTCTCATCTTCAAAATAAGCTTCTTCCACTGATGCAGCAATAATCAGATAATTATCCCTTGATTCTAAAAAATATAACCGACCTAAGAACCGCTCACCAGTCATTCCAGCTTAATTGATTGAAGAAACCGACTCTGCCTCTTCTTCCCCTGCTATTACTTCCAAGAATTCTTCTAAAAAGCTCTCTCTAAACTTGGCAAGATTGTCAATTTCATCACTCTTTTTAGCCCCACACCCTGCTAAAAGGATTAAACCTATACTCAATGCTACTATTCGTTTCATTATCATCTCCTAAGTTTGGTAATCTCAGCCTATTTTATTACTTTTAATCTCTTTTTCATATACCTATTCTTTGATAGCTTTTCACAAAAGACCAGATGTGCGTTTATAATAATTCAAATGTAATTGAGTACTCCAACTAATTAGCCGAACCTGCTTATGTCGTAAAATATTTAAAGCATCGGCAATTGTGGTAATCTCTTTTCCAAATACCTCAAGACTTGCAATTACCACCATATCCCCTGGCATAAGCATCGCTACTAATGTCTTAAATTCCACTTGTCGATCATCTCTGGCTTGTTCAATGAAAATGGCCTCACACTGATAGTCTGACACAATTTTCAACTGATCATTCGTCGGCAACGGATAGTTTCGCTTTACATAACCATAAATAGTCATAACTCACCTTCTTTTCTTTCTTATTGAGGGCGACTCAGCTTAATATATTTATGGACAGTCCCTAATGAAACGCCCGTTAGTTGCGATATTTCACGTAGAGTCCTTTTTTCCTTACATGCTAAATAAACAATTTGTTGAACTGTCTCATCATCAATAGTTGGTCGACCACCAAAAACCCCTTTAGCTCTCGCTTTATTTAATCCAATATGAGTCCGTTTCGTCATTAATTGCCGCTCAATTTTGCCAAATTTCTTTAACAATAACACATAGGCACGGTCGCTTTCTAACTCCTTATCTATAAAATGAACATTCATATTGTTATTTAAAATCAACGTACCAATTTGCTCCCAACGATTAATTGGCAGTCCAATGCTAGCACTATCTATCAACACAATTTTATCAAAAGGATGAGCCCGTAAGAACGCTTCACATTGATCCAATAATTGCGGGTTAGTTGTCCCATCTGCTTTATAAACTTCCTCACAACCAGCTTCATCTCTCAACCTAACATGCTCATCATCATAGTTTGTAGTGTATCCAATAATCATCTTCTACGCCTCATTTCAACCAGTATTATTCTCACTGGGTATTTTACTCATTATCTTGTTGTCTGTTCGCTTTATCAGCGTTATCACTACTTTCCCTCTATATAAATTCATCGCTAATGAGTAAACTACCATAAGGAGGGTGAGCTAGCACATCTTGAAGCTGATCACTAATAGATGCCCAGTTCATCAATTCAGCATACACCTCTCGCGACATCTTCACTCGTTTCTTAAATAGCGTTAGTTTAACCTGATTAAACAACAGCTTTCCCTCTTCTTTTTCAAGAAAAAACCGTAACTCAGACTGATATTTGAAGTGATACCATCCATCTGGATTTTTACGCGTATACTGATCCCATATCCACGTTAAATTTTTCACTGATTGTCGTAAAGTACGATACTCGTCAATTGTCAGCTTAATTTTTACCATGACCTTTGGCTACCTTCCCCTCTATCTCTATCTAACATTATATTGAAGGTGAGACAAAAGTCCCACCTTCCACTTGCTTCACAAATATTATGTGATAAACGCGCTCCAAAAGTCTGCTCACTACGTTCCGATCCCATTAACTTCTAAGTACTAAGAATTAGAGGCTAAGCGAGTAAATTTCAATGTCCCAGCTTCACTTCTTTGTCATTGCAAAGCTTTTAGCAGAGGCCCATTTCAATTTAAAATCAATTACTTATCTCGCTTACAACCCAAAGGCTCGCCCCTCCTGTCTCATCATTTTCTAACGGCCATAACTCCATCCATAAAATGCTGGGTGTTGAACTGTTGGGGTAAGATACACTGTCACCCAATATTCTGGCTGATTATCAAAGCTAAGATCAATCTCCCCAAGCTGTTTATACATTGATAAATGCTGGCTACTAACCTTACTTCCATCAGTACTTTTTACAAACCCTACAACTTTATAATACTCAGGAATAACAGCAGTCAACTGATACCGGCCATCGCTCACCTTAGAAGCATCCAATTTACTTGTAGAGAAAAGTGTCTTATTGACACTTTCAGCAGTATCTTTTACTGATGAATCCGCACGAACATTCATTTTAATGTCTGTTTGATCCAGCGTTTTTGCTAGTAAATCAAAATACCCCGAATTCGGAACCACTAATTGATCGCTAGGAGACAAAATTGCTTGTCTCAAGTGGAGGCTATTGGTCACGATATCAATATCTGCAGAGGCTTCTTCCTTATAGACTTTTTTAGGATCTAAATCCTTTCCTTCAATAACTGCTCTGTTAGTAATTTTATTACTTTCAGGATTGTCTATAACTTTTGCTTGGAATTTAATCTCCAATTTGTCTTCTGAGAAAAAGTCTCCCTTAATGTATTCAGCCTGATCCTTAGTCGAATTCCAGATAGCTTCATCTGATATTAAAACACCGTCAATGGTGGTTGTATTTGGAATCAGTTTTAATTCTTTTGGCAAATGATCCCTAATGGTCGTCTCTTTCATAAGCCCTCCACCTTTAAGATTTTCCGCCATAATTGTAAATAGAACGGTATCGCCGTAGTGCGATTTAGGTTTGTCAACTAGTTTCGTCAACTTAGGTAACGGTGGAACATCATTGGCTACCTCAGAAGATTTTTTATCACTTACTTGAATGTGCTCTCCTTCAGCATAAGCTATATTTACCACAGAACCCGAAGCCTTTTTATTAATACTCGCTTCAAATTCTATCACCAGTGACTCCGTTGGCCCTAATAAATCTCCAACCTCAACACTTAATTCCTTATTGCTAAAATGAGTATCAGGTAAATTAACTGTCTTGCCACTCGCTTGGTGCCACTTTAAAGTCCCAGGCAAATAATCAAGCCCTTCTACTAGCGTATCTGTTACAGTGATATTCTTAACAATCGAATGCTGTTGTAGATTTTTAACAGCAATTTTGTAGGTGACTTTATCCCCCACTTTTACTTTTTTCCCATTGATATCTGTCCCTTTATCATCCAAAACAGTTTTTTCTACCGTTAGATTGGTCGCATGAGTCAACCCCAGATTAATATTGGGAATAGTTGGTTCAGGATTGTTTTGAGAATCTTCTGCTTTAGGCAACGAGACTTCCTTACTAATGAAATCATCATTTTCCATACGCGAAGGTGAAAATTTATTCGTTATCTCTTGCTCATTGGGTGGGTTAGTATCTTCTTTAGTAATGAAATAATCCTGATTCAACAGCGATTTCACATCAAATCCAACCACATACGTGCCATAAGGTAAATAATCAAATTTATAATTACCTTGACTATCTGTTACATACGTTGTTAAATCCTCATCATTCAAGTTTTTAGTAATAGCTGTCAACTTACCATCATCACCTTTTTTATAAAGATGGACAGGGGTGTTCGCTTGAATTGGCTCATCAGTCTGTTTAATTCCATCATAATTGGAATCAAACCAAGCCAGACCCGTAATAGTTCTCCTGATTACTTTTGTTTCAACACTAGAGCTTTTAACAATATTATTCCCGTTTTTTGAGTTAGCAGTCGCATAGTTATAGTATGTATTACTCCCTCGATTACCACTTGTTACCATTCTAATTCGGATGGTAATCTGCTCGTAGCCTTGAACCCAACTCTTAATTGGATTTTTCACTATTCCTAGTATTGCTTTTGTTCCCTTTGGTAATTCTCCAGAATTATATTTAGTCCAAGTGCCATCTGTCACATCTATATCATTCGGATTTGTCCCACGCTCCACTTTATTTGTTTCATCCGCGTAATAAATATCAATGTCTTTTCGATTAGACACAATATCAATACTTTTTACATAATCTCCAGAGAAATCATTGTTAATAGCACCGTCATTTGGTAAAACATCTAGTATCCGAAAATCAACCATGTCTGTGTCAGCCGAATTATCCGATTCTAAATCATATTGAATAGTTCCGTTATTTTCAATCACTTTTTTATCCACGGTCTTTTTCAATCCCCAGAGCTGCAGAACCGAATATCTCATTAAGCTGTTGTTAGTAAGTCCTTTAGTCACCATCTGCTCACCAGTCTCTACTTCTAATGACGTATCCCACCTTAAAGTCGAAATAACATTTTGGCCAGATACACCATAATCGAGCGCTTTTTCGTCAATACTTGTCCCAAACTCTACCCTAAACCCCTGAACTTTTTCCGCTGGTATATTCTTAAAAGTCCCTTTAAACACAATTGTTGTTTTTCCTTTTTCGTCTTTAGTGATGACAGGCTCTTTATCAAATGTCGCCAGTTCTTCAGATGGATAGGTAAATTCTTTCGTGCTTGGATCATAGGATAGCCCCTTAGGTAACGTAACTGACATCTTGAACGGGTAATTACCAACCTTTTCCAAAGCGGCGTAATTTATTCCGGCCCCGAGAATAGGATTAGAATTATCACGACCAAATGACGTACCATTCACCTGAGCCATACTTACGTTAAGGCTACCTTGACGATATGGATAAAAGTTTGTCGCATGAGCTCTATATATATTACTAACTACCGGAAATTCCCAGACATTATATGGCTGTTGCTTTTGCGTCTCGACAACTTGTCGAACCCCATTTTTCTCTTCAATCCCCCATTGTCGCGACTGATAGTTTTGAATATCCGGGTTAGTTTCACTGGGGTTATATGTCTCTATCTTTTTTTGCTTTGTTTCGTCTGTGTAGCCATATGCATACAAAGCTAACGTATATTCTTCTTTTTTATCCTTATTGACAAAATTCCCTTCTTCTAAGTTATTAAGACGAATGTACCTGTTTAACTCCCTCGTATTGAGTTCTGAAGAAACCATGTCCTCTTCTTCAAAGTAATACATAGCCGCTGAATATTCTCCACCTAAGGTATCTCCTCCAACAGCCACATCTGTCCAATCATAATCTTCCTCGGTATAGCTCAATAGCTTTTTAGCCGAATAATCATCATTATTTTCAGCTTTCAGCTTCCCCACACGGATATGAGCAGGCCGTTTCGATAGACCATCCGAATAAAAAGGAAGAGCATCTTCTCCCAGAGCTGTGATAGGTACTCCTTTTGGGGCTTTAACAATAAAATGCGGTGTATAAACATACTTTGCAGACCAATCATGATAAAAACCCAGTAGAGCATTATTTGTTGCATTATTTTTCACTACTGGTCCTAAAATTCGAGTAACAAAGGTTAGCTTTGATTCTCCCCACTCGGGCTTCACATACTTCCATTCACCCTTGGTTAGCCCTTGGTTAGGTTCAGTTAATTCAGTCTCATCTATCTCATTTTTTGTTTGTTCCGTTTCCGAACCAGTTATACTGAAGCTCTCTGCTTCCATCTTATACTTTAAAAAATCTTGATAGTCAGTAGTTGGGACATACATCATCAAGCCCGCCGTAATAACACCATAAAATCCAGAAATATTCGGCGTCCTTTTGACCTCAAATTCAATTGAATACTTCCCCTTCCCCTCTTCATCCTCTGTTAGAGCCGGACTTTTATAATAAGTAGCACCAAATTGCTTATCAAATGCTGTAGGATACTGAAGTCGATATGCCGCGGCATTAACTTTAGGTAGCTGGATATCTTTATCTTTACCACTCTCATCCCACTTATAAGAGTCAAAATCCGTTTTTGAGTCATAATCCCCTAAATAATTACCAATTCGGTAGACTTTTTGTGTATCATTCACTAGTCCTTGATTATTTTCAATGCTAGTGGAAAAATTTATTTTTACTTTATAAGGGCCAGCATTCTCTTTGGTATCTGGATAAGTTTGCCCTAAAAGTGTTAGGTGAAGCTTAGAGTAACCTGGTGGTGGCTTTAGATCTCTATTCCCTTCCAGCGCTTCATAACGCAAGCCAACAGCGACATGTTTGATTAACCCTTGATAATACGGATCACTCTTATCCGTAATTCCTGTAATTTTAGGGAAGGTTGAAAAGTTTGCATCATTCGCTGTTTCACTAGTATTTCTCGGATCAATTACTGGAATCAAGTTAAGCGATGCTGATGTTTTAACTTTTGGGACCTTTGCTTCAGTTATTTCAGTCCACACTAATCTACCAGCAGGAATCGCGACACCATTTGCCCCTGTCACTGCCGCTCTAATTCTAGGTTGAAACTCTAAACCATTTGGTGCATAAGGAAATCCAACCCTTGCAGCCCCTTCTGCTGATTGTCCTGTCGACGTGTAAGACAAGTTGAATGCACGTGTAAACTCCTTGGTGGTATTATTCACACTCCAACTAGTACCAGTATCTGAGTTAACTACCCCACGACCATTTTGAATCGCGTTTGGGTAGATAATTTCTACTCGAACAGTTACATTTTCATAGGTGCCAGTTACCGCGCTTACACTTGCTTTAAGCTTATACGTCACAAAATCATTACTTCTGACTATTTCATCATCCAATGATGTATCATATCCTGGCATCCCCTCATATTTACTATCGTTTAAGGGGTAGGCAGTACCTGTTTTAAACTCATCGATCACTAACCCATTAACAATTACATTCTCTCTGATTTCATCTACCAATGTCGCAGCCTTTATCTGTTCCAGCTGAGATTTATACACAAATAGCCCGACACTTGCTAACAACAACACAGCAGTAAAATATAGCAACCGCCATTTTTTTCGGCTTTTTTTAATCCTATTCACGGCTCTTCCCCCTCTTGATCTTCAATAAATATCTCGGTTTTATTTGAGTGTACTTTTGTGCGTGTTTCGCGAACTTGCTCCACCTTATGGTTTTTCTTAGTCACCTCGTCCTTAGTTGAAAAAAGGGCGCTTTGACAGACAAAATATAAACATAGCCCTACCATAAATAAACCTAACACGATCATTAGCCACTTAAATTTTTTCATTCTTTCCATCTCTTTTCTATTCCCCTCTTCACCATTAAATTAATCTATGATGCCACTCAGCGATTTCCTTAAGCTGACTTAATAACACTTCAACTAGACAATAAATGCCACTATATAAATAACTTCTTATATAGTGGCATTAGACTGACCTCTAACAAAAAAAGAAAGAAGTTTTTATCATTTCTCGGTTTACTCTTCAGTCACCGTTTTTATGGATGATTATAGCTCCAGCCATAAAAACGTGGCGAATCAATCGACGGAAGACTTGGCTTAATATAGACGGTCAACCAGTAATCATCTTTTTGATCACTATAATCTATTGAAGGTGTCCCCTGAGCTATCGAAGCTGGTTCATTTTCCTTTTCAGTCAACATATACCCCGCATAGTCATAATATTCGGGGATAACAACGGTAACTTGATAGGCATAGTAACCATAACCAACAGGTAGTTCAATCTGACTATATGCCACCTTTTGTTCGTCCACTCCTGATTCTGATACAGTAGGAATATTTTGACCGACCTCTTCTTCTGGCAAGGGGGTTGGTTCTTCTGGCCATTGCGGGTCCTCGTATGGCGTAATTTTCCTTTCAAGCGTCGGAACATTAATCAGATTGAAATACCCTTCCGTTGGAACGACTAATTGTGAGTGAGGTTTAAGTACAATTTGACGAAGATGCAGCCCTACTAGCTCTGAATAAAGTTCAACACTCACTGACGTATTCTTGACCGTTTTAACGCTCAAGTTTAACGCATAATCACTTCTAGGCTTACGGGCAAAATTCAGCCCTGATAATCGCTCATCCGTTGGATTAAACGCTGTTTGACGATTCGTTGTCAAATGAGTGGCAGCGATCCCTTCCCCCCACTTATTATCGTATGACCAGGCAGCTGCATGGGCTAACTCGCTTATTTGTGTGTCAGTTAAACTACCAGCCTTTTTCAATGGATACCTGAAATTAAATCCATATATAACGGTGTTATTTTTTTGATCAACCAGAGTGGTGTCATTAGTGATAAATACCGTCACCGTTCGTTTCAGCTCACTAACCACTCCACCGCCCTGATCTTTAACCGTTGCAGTCAGCGTCAACGGATAAGGTTTGATAAGCTCAGAGAAGTCCACAAATCCAGGAAATTCAGCGCTTATTTCTTTATTCTTATACGCTTCGGTTACAGCACGTATGGCTTTCAATTGCTCCATGTCTAATGAAATATCTGTTAAATCTAACGCCTTGCCATCAGAAAACCGCCATAGTAAGGCTTTAGCCTTTTCTTTTAGTTCTTCTTCACTAATTGACTTAGCCAATACATACGTTAAATCAAAGTTTTCCGCTCCTAAACCATGGGAATCATCATAATCAACCTGATCATTGACTTTATTAACGGGTCTGGACACACTGGTGACCTGTTTTTGACTATCTGTTGCAAAATACGTCACTAGATTGGCTCCATAACGATCTTCTTTTTCAAATCCTAGCCCTTGCCAATCAATCGCTTGATCAGTTTTAAGAGGGTTACGATTGATCTGTTTTTCTGAGTCTACTTTGGGGTTGCCATGGTACTTATCATCTGCAAAATCATACATCTTGATGGCTTTTGGAGAAGCAAAGGTTCCTCCCTTTTCCCCGGTAATTAGCCAACGATCTTTGACTGTCCAGCCCTCTTGATCCTTTGTTGAATCTGACCAATCTGGGTCTGACGTATCAACAACAATGTTATTTTTAGGTTGATCAATTGCTGGTGCCCAATCTTGTACCACGTTAAAATAGCCCCAAGCAACGCCAGTTTCCAAGAATGGCAATTCCTGCATTGGCTGACTATACTTAGTCGTTACTCTCTCTGCCCAACCACGATTCGTTTCATTAGGAATCCATGTATGATTATTTCCAATCAATTTCATGTTTAAAAAGTAACGGTCCTCACTCATCTTTAGCATCGAAACTGGCGAAAAACCGGTTATCGTTTCATCACTTACAATTTTCTTTATATTACAATTCTCATCCATAGTCCCTGTTACTAATCCGCTACCAGTTAATGAAGCATCAATATTAGATAAATCATTGCTTTGACCAAAGAATAGAAGTTCATCATTTTTTCTAGTAATAAAAAGTTGATCTCCAATTCCTAGCTGTTTAATAGTAAATTTATTACTTTTAATATCGTAAACAACTAGACGACTACTCCAAGGAGAAATCATGTTAAAATAGATTTTATCATTAGAGTTAGCACTAGGAAAAAATGTTACTTTCATCTTATTCCCCTTCGTACTAAGAGTATTTGTTTCCCTATAATCCGCAGGCATATTATTTAATACGCGTCCGTTTCTATCCCAGATTGTAACACTTTCTAAAGGCATATCTGTAGGATCTATTATTCCGAAAGCCTCTATTGATTCTGTTCCATACTGAACACTCGTTTGATGTTGGAAAAGTTGTTTCACCCTAGAGTAAGATGTCAAGGCAGTCGCTCCAGCTTTTTGAGTTGAATCCCCATCCTGAAGTATTTTCTGAAGTTTAGATACTATTTCAGCAGGGAGCCGTCTTTTCCAATTCGAAGATTCTAACTCCATATAGGGCTTCTCAGTTGATAAACTATCCTCAAGCTTAGACTTACTATAAAACTTATATTTAGATAGTCCTAAAACTTCTTCTCCATAAAATCCAGTATGAAGCTTCCCTGAGTCGGTCATTCCCCATCCATCTTCAGGTCTATCAAATACTACGGTGTTTAAGATTTCAAAATCTTGAAGTTGAAGCTGGTCACTAATATTAATCATTACCATTTCATATTTATTGAATGCTGTCGAAAATCTGCTATCTCTTCCTATTCCAACCTTTCCAAATCCATAGATTGTATATGAGCCATCCACTTCCTCAATCAAACCTTTTATCTTAAAAAAACCATCAATAGAATAATCTCGATCCACTATTTGATGTAACGGAGCAACACCATAACCAGGCCTTCCCCAATTTAAACTTTGAGGGAAGCCTTTTTCATCAATAACTGGTGGATTTGAATAGCTACTTACTAATTCACTTAGCCATTTTTGCTGCACGACTTTTCCAGAAGGTGAAACTAATATTAGTTCTGATGTTTCTTCTGCATTATTGAAATAAGCAGCCGTCAAATTTGAATGAATCTGCACCATCAATACATTACCAGTTTTCGTTTTTGCCACAAACGGGATTGATTGGATTGTTTTTTCACTTCGCTCCGCCCAAATATCTTCTGTAGGAAATATAAACGGCGTGTATTGATCTCCATTCACATAGGTCGCATAGGCCGACTTCCCTTGAAGATTATTATCCAATAATTTTTCTGCATCAAACGGAATCTTGTATTCATTGGCAGTACTTTTATCAATTATTACTGGGTTTTTAGCATTTCCAGCTTCTGGTTTAGCCATCAATACATTCGATTTACTACTATAACCGCCAATAATTATAACGACTAAGGAGAGAATACATAACACTATTATTCTGACTAAGGTCTGTTTTTTCATATACATTCTCATCGGCCTCTCTTTCCTATCATCAAGCTAGTAGTTCTTTACTCTTCTTACAAACCAACTTAGCCTCTACTTCATTTGCTGGAGCTCTTTTCGCTGTGTGTATTTGTAGACACTCCCTAATGAAACCTCACACGCATTTGCGATTCGTCTCATTGACCATTTTTGTTGATGATACAAAAATGAAATCCGATCAATCGTTTCATCATCTAATGTTGGTCGGCCGATTGATTTGCCTATTTGACGTGCCCTCATGATTTTTTGTTTCATTCTCTCACTTTTACATTCAGTATCGTTTTTTGCTAGTAACTCAAAAAATGGATAAAAAAAACAATTTGATTCAGTATCTAAGTGATCTTCTACACTAATCAGACGAATCCTTTTTTCTTCAAATAACTCAATCATCGATTTAAGCTGACGTAAACACTTACCAAATACCTGCAGACTCATAACCACTACTGTGTCTTTGGTTGTCAATCTTTCAAGCAGTTTAGTCAATTCTACCTCTTCGAATAAAGATTCCGCTTCAAAAAAAAGTTCGTTACATTCATACTTCATTATTTTTTCCAATTGCGCCGTTTCATTCATTGGAAAACCTTTTCTAACATACCCATAAATAGCCATTAACCATCACGCCTCTCATTTCACAATAAAATAGTAACTAATTCGTTCATTAAATTTAAAGAGAAGTAAAGACACTTTTTTTAGTAATAACTCTACGAAAATGAACTACACACTAATTGAACTAGCTTTTTATTCCTCTTTTGTATCTGAGTAAGTAAAATAAATAATTGACCCTGTCGCCACAGCCCCGATTATTAGTTGTAACCACCAACTGTCTGAATAACTACGAGCTATCTGTAGACTAACCAAGGTCACTAAAAAAGTCCCCACCAACCAACTAATATGCTTAACTTGCGTTAGTTGTTGTTTGATGCGGTAAACAGTTGCCTGAGAAACATCATAGAGCTTTGCTGTTCGTCTCAATGAGTAGTTCTGTAATAGCGCATTAAACATTTCCCAATAAGCCTTTCTTCCACTCTCACTTTTAGAAAAAGCACGATAATACACTTTATCTTCGCTACTTTCCTGTCCTACTGAAACTATTTTTAAGCCTTTTCCGGCTGAGTGAGCACTCTTAATCGTCCACCTCATCAACTGACGCCACTCTCTAATTGATAATTCAGAATATTCCATCACAGATAAATGAAGACCACGAGAGTCAATAGCTTCCAAAATGGCTAACCACTCATCAGGTAAAGGACTAAGATCATCCAAAGATTGAATTAACAGACAATCCCCTGCTTGAGATTCTGTTAACAATTGTTGAAATTGTGGACGTGTAGTCCAACTTCCTCGATGTTTGCTACCTTCTTGAATCACTTTTTCAGCTCCGAACTCAACTAACTGATGTTTTATAACTGACGAAGTTTTCTTACTGTAGCCAATCTTCATTTCTTTTCTCTCCTTAACTCATCATGATACTCACTCATTACATAAGCTTCTCAATTATTTAATCCTTTAGCCCAGCCAAAATCTGGTCCACTTGGTAAGACGGAGCTTCGGCCTCAACGGGGGTATCACCTCGCCACCAAGCCTGACGATAAGTATGACCTTTTGTTGTAATTGCCTCAACCTTCATCACTAATCTTAATTGATCTTCTGCAACCATCGTTGAACTCCCCTGTAGTTTTGTAAAAATCGAAGCAGTCTCACCAGAAGCTTCTATGCCTAATTTTTTCAAATAATAGTAATACCCATCTTTACCATCAATCCAGTCGGTCTGATTTAAATCAACTATAATATCTGCTGCACTCACAGCTTTTTGACGGCCTATAGCATCTGTTAAGACAGGATGAATCATCACACGAATAAACATCGCCTCTGTTCCTTTATTTTCAACACTGACTTGTCGCTTAATCTCTTGATCCGCAGGTAGGGATATTATGCCACCCTTTCCTGAATCTTTTAACGACACATAGAGATCTCCCACTTGTTCTTTCGTCTGCTTAAGATCGGATTCAGTCAAATACGCATTGGTTTCGGGGAAGGTCACACTCAGGCACATCAGATAAAGTCCTAATGCCACTGCGATAGTTGTTTTTATTGGGAATTTCTTTCGCTTCACTGTCTTTCCTCTCTTTCCTTAGCGTGTTGACAACTCATGTTCAAAGGCCTCATATACTGCATTGCCTTTTATTTCTGGAATCTGCCACTCTCCAAAGACGCCATCTGTTACTTCACCAGCCTTTGCATTAACGTCGATTCGGTGTAAGCTACCTTTTAAGCGGTTCGGTGCATCGGCAGTCAACTCTATTTGATCCAATAACACAGTGGTTGCTTCTCCCGGTTCAACAACTTTAGAATAGTAATAATACCCTGTATTTTCTGGACCTTGTTCTTGATACAACCAGTCCCCTGTGCCCCACTTATAATTAATGAATGTCAAATCCGTTGGTCGGCCCTCTTGATTTTTTCGGAAAAGATACGTCGACAGTTTTTCCGTCTGATAATAGGTCACCTCATCAGGCGTAAAACGCCCATCAATTTTCCATGTTGACGGATACTCTAGCAACACATCGGATTTCTCTCCTGATGACGAGTACTCTTTCAAGTGACCGTTCCCTGTCTGATCAATCGTATCCACTTCTAATGTCAACAGCACTTCCTTCAAACTAACTCGAATAAACACAGGTATGGGCCCTGTATTGACCACTTTTATTTGAGGCGATAGTGATGCTTGATGAGTTAATAATCCACCAAACTCCCCTTTAACCTCAATCTCAGGTACAAGAAGCTCGTCATTACCTTGCATATGATTTTTACGCCACTTGGCAAAACTCGTCCAAGCAAAGGTCGCATTGATAATTAACACCACACTCAATAACCCCATGAATAGCCCAAAAAATCGTTTATTTTCTCGTAAAGATAACCCTTTCCGTTTCATATTTCGCTGTTTTATAGCCACACTGCTCCTCCCTTCCTATCATCAATTGAATGAATGACATTTCTAACAAAGTCCTCCACTCAACTCATGATAGGAGTAAACGGATCATCATGAGTCGACTCGCTTAGCTTGACGCTTCTTCGCAATAATCAAAATGATGATAGTCATCATTAAACCAACTACTCCGCCAATCAATGCCCAGCGCCATTCTTCCCCTGTTTGTGGTAAATAAGGTGATGGTTTTGGTTTGATTTTTGGGTTAGGAGTTGGTTTTGGTTCTTTAGAATCAACTGTTGGTTCCGTTTCATTACTAGCATAAAATACCCAATAAAATTCTGCATCATTGACTTTTTTCCACATGCTTTCAGGATACTCATCTGACACACTGAAAGTCGCAGTCAAGGTACGGGTCGTTCCTGTTGGATATTCTCCCAGCTCAAGTGGCAATTTCTTTTTCTTTGTCACCGAAACGCCCTCTAAATTACCGTCATAAATAAGGTCACCCTCTAATACCAATTTGACATTAATCGCTTCTAGCAAATTAACCTCTCCACTGGTTTGATCCGCCTTCATGTCTAAACGTAAAGTAAATGCCCCTTCCTTTTGGGCGTAATTACTAATTGAAATACTTTTCTCAAACGTCAGTCCCGGTTTAATATCTGTATGCTCAATAAAATATTTACCATCTTCTCCCACTTGTAATCCGTTATCATCCCCGACTATCACTCCTGGCGGTAGTCCCTCTGTTGCAAAAACAGAGGGACTACGACCGAAGAGACAGAACAAACTGATAAGGATAAAAAGAGACAGATAACTGTTCTTTTTAATCATCAACGTTCCTCCATTACTTAACTAGAACTTACTCCGGATCTGCTATAGTTGCAAAGTATTTATAGACGGCACTATCATCTGTTAAGCCCCAACCGCCTGAACCTTTACCCTCTTGAGCTTTGTCAACTCCCGTTTTCATTGCTGCTAAGTAAGAAGGAATAGCCTCCATCCCAATCCACAAATCGTAACTTGAGATACCGTATGTGTCATTATTAGGAATCGCAACCGATGCAAGTAACGTAGACTTAGTATAAGTAGTCGGTTCTAACTTCTTAGTGTAGTAAAAGTATCCATCGCCTGCGTTATAGTACCAATCTTGCGCACCAATGTTGGTTTCATCTGTTCCCACTGTAGTCATTTCAAATGCTAGCTCGTTATCAAGCGCTGATTGTTTTACATCTTTTATAGCTGGCTTTGAAGCAGCTAATGTCTTATCATCTAGCTTGATTGAGTCCCCAGCCCAGTTACTTTCAGCTTTTGCTCCAAGCCCTACACCGTAACCATAATATTTCAACTTACCCTCAGCCTCAGCGGTCGTCGTAAAGTTATAAGTATTGTCTGCTTGTTTTGTTGCTTGCCCTGAGATTTTTTGAGCTATTTGCGCATCATCAGCATCAAACGAACCTGAGAAAACGGGAACTTTTGATCCTATTCTATTAAACTCAAACTTAGCTGGAAAAGACGCTACTGATGCTTTCTTAACATACATCAAAACAACATTACCATCATTCTCATATAACTTATAGCCAACATCCTCAGCTACTGCTGATGTTGGTGCAACACCATCAATTCTCAATCTAGCTGTTATATCCGACCACAAAGTCCCTTCCTTGACATACTCAGATGGGTCAATAATAACTGGGAAACCTGCAGCTGTTAAAGACGCATAATCTTTTAATTCAGCATCGTCGGCTAATTTATGTAGCATCTCTTCAAATGACAAGCGAACAAAAACATTGCTATCAGATGAATTTACGACACTCACTTCCTTTTGAATCTTTGCCCCTGGTGTGATTTCCGATTTCGGGAATACCTCCGTAATAGTAACCTCTCCTGATTCAAACCCACGCGATTGCATGTGGTTCTTTTTCCAATCCACATATGATGTCCAGGCAAATGTCCCGGCAATCATTGCAATAACTGCAAGTGCTGCCAGTGTTACGACAGCTTTTTTCTTCTTTTGCTTATTTTTTCCGTAAAAATTCATCGAAAAAAACCTCCTATAGTTTTCTTTTTTTATATTAACGATTCCTAACGGAACCTTCATATACTACAATTAATCGTTTGTCTTAAGCTCGTGCTCGGCGTTTTCTTTCTTCAACTTTCGGAATACCTAAGTAGTATTTCAATGTCAAGCTAAACGCAAATAATACGATAATTAAAACCAACACGACCACTATTTTATCCCGGATAAATTGAATCACTAAGCCCATCCCTGGCACATGCCCAGTTACTTTACCCACCACCTGTGATTTTTGAATCGGCATATCTTTTCCTGTATTAGCATCACCTTGGGTCGTTAGCCCTAAAATCTCTTCGCCTTCGTCATTCAAAGTAGGGGTATCAACCTCAATAATTCTATGAGTTAAGTAAGCCTTTTTGTTCCCTTTTACAGGATAAAAGGTAATGATATCGTGGTTAACTAACAAATCTGGTTCAACTTGCTTAATTACAATCAAATCACCTGCCACAAATCCACCTTTTAATTTTGGTTTACTTGGATTAGGCGCCATCGAATTAGTTTTAACCGTCATAAATCGGTAACCATAAAACGATTTATCAGGTGAGTCATTAAAATTAAATAGTAATGCCCCTATAAAAACCCCTATAACACAAATATAAAACACAACATTCCATACAAGATTTAATAGGTGCTTAGCGGGACTTTTCGGTATCACTTTAGGAGTCGAGCGCCGTTGTTTATGCGTTGACAACGAACGTCTTTGTTTCTTTTTTCGCCGCACTTTTCCCATTCCTTCCCTTTTACTAATACGTCCCTACTAGAAAAACTTTTTGAGACAGCTTTTTTTCTAACCCTCTTACCATTTATAAACATCTGGACGCTTCAAAACGGCAACTGACTTAAGACGACATACACATTTTCGACTTTACACACAACATGCTCAGCTCCGTATTTTTTTCATTTCCTGGTCCTCCGAAAAGCCTAATATAGCGCTAATCAGCATGTCTAATAAACTATAGTTAGTTGTTCACACAAGAAAAACGCAAAAAAGCTCTTTTTTCAAAAAACAGAATCCCGTTAAATTGGGATTTGTTAGGTAAAAGAGCATAAGAAAACGTCAGTTATTTAAATGTGTAAAAAACTATAGTTTATTATAGACGTATAGGAATTGTCAAGACTTTTTTTCAGCTTATTTTGAACATTGTAAAAATAATTGACTCCTCTCGTTCTATGGTAGTTACATTCCTATAAAAGGCATTTTTTTATTGATTATGTTCTTTTATTGAACTACCGATTCACTGATTTCTATTATTAAACAAAAAGGAGCCTCATCAATGACAACTATCGGCTATATGCGGGTAAGTACCCACAACCAAAAATTTGATTCTCAAGAAAAAGCACTACATGCTTATGGAGTAGATTCACTTTATAAAGAATTTGAAAGTGGACGAAAGACTCAGCGAACTGAACTCACTAAAGCCTTAGATGCTTTAGTTCCTGGTGATACATTTGTAATTTTTAAACTTGACCGGTTGGCACGCAATACTCGGCAGCTATTACAATTACTAGAAAGCTTCAGTGAACGTGGTATTAATTTTGTCAGTATTCAAAACAATATTGATACTTCTACTTCGATGGGTCGGTTCTTTTTCACTGTCATGAGTGCTTTCGCTGAAATGGAGGCCGAATTAATTAGAGAGCGTATAACCGCAGGACTAGATGCAGCCAGACAGAACGGCACTGTATTAGGGCGTCCTAAGCGAACAAAAGAAGTCAACCAAGCGATTAAGCTTTATCAGGAGACAGAGATAGCGGTTAATGATATTGCTAAACAATGCCACATATCCGCTCCTACCATTTACTACAACTTGAAAAAGAGAGGAATTCCCTGTCGAACTGACCTAGGGTAATCCCTTGATCTATCAGTGTATTCTCTCATGTTGCTGTAGTTATTCCTCACAACTTGAGAATTTTGGGTGCTATTTCTCAGATATAATTCTGAGCATACAGTTTATGGGAGGAATCAATATGACAGTTATTGGATATGCCTGCAGTCATCTTTTACATTTACCACTTGATACGCAAGTCAGAATATTAGAACAATACGGAGTAGACGACATTCATAAAGAACATAAACTAACAATGAACAAACAAGATAACGATTGTGACGAATTATTAAATTTCTTACAGTCAGGAGACACACTCATCATTGCTAAATTAGTCTGCTTAGTGGCAAATCCCAAGCAACTTATTTTATTAGTTAATACGTTTTCTCAAAAAAAATGGGCGGTTTATTAGCATCCAAGATAATCTTGATATTATCCCCACTATGGGAAAAATGGGTTCTAACATCCTAGAAGCTTTTCTTGACATGAAGACAGAGATCAGCAAAGAATTAATAACCTCCGGCTTAAACATCGCAAAGAAAAACGGTATTCGACTTGGGCGTCCCTCTCTAGACAATCAGCAATTAGAACAAGCGTTCTCTTTGTACTCATACTCAACCATACCTGTTTCTGAAATTGCTCGAGTGTGTCGCGTATCAATATGCTCCATCTATCACCATATTAACTTGCGTCAGATTCCGCATCGTCACCTGTTTTGATCACTTCCATGTTTTATTATTAGCAAATTATTGGACAACAACTAATAACCCTTCTATACTTGAGCTTAAAAAGAAAAAGGGGCGCTAGGTATGCTGTTTATCACACCTATTTCAAAAAACAAACTAACTATTTTTTCGTTACCTATTAGTTCATAAAGAAGCTCATGTCGACCTTTTTATTAAACAATTAGGCGTATCCAAAGACATTCTTACACGTTATATCAAAGAATTACAGACAGACATCCATTCTGCCTTTCAGAGTGAAGAAATCCTAATAAAAAAAGAAGAAGGACATATTGTTTTAATCTTCTCCCCTTCTTCACTTCCTTACATTAATTCTATGTAAACGAATCAGTTGAATTCAACCTTATCAAGTTGTTAATAACTCTAAAATATCCGACTGTAATTAAACTGTCCGATTCTCTTTTTATGGGGCAATCAACCGTTTATAAGTATTTACAGCGAATACAGAAAATTCTAAAAAAATTCAATATCTCCCTTAATTTTTCTACCTCTACAGAGTCTGTTAATTTTGAAGGCGAAGAAAAGGATCTACGTGTCTTTATTTATTACTTTCATTGGTTTACTTATAAAGGATTAGATTGGCCCCTTCTAAAAATGAAACAAAGAGATTACATTCAAATGATAGACGAACAAACTTATCCAATACCGTCGTATGTCCTTTCATCAAAAAAAGCAAGTCGATTATTTCATGAGTATTACCCTTTATATAGTCCTAAATAGAAAAAAATATATCCAAATGGATGAATATATTCGTGATATTATGACAGTATTTCAATCAGTAAATGATCTAGGGCACGTATTGGATTCTTTTTCTTCACAAATCAATCCGACAGAGTTGATACATGAAAAATTATTTCTCAACTTTTTTCTACGTTTTACTGTCTCTGGTCTAGACTCTGTAGACAGTATTAATCGAATTTCCCAACAGTTGCTTACGATGGATCCACTCATTAAGCGAAGTGAGGCTCTTCTTTCAGAAACCATTACGACCTTCAATTTAACTTTATTGTCTACTCAGAGATATTCTTTCTTGTATCAATATGTCCTTTTTTACGTCTATGCTGATTACTCAAAAACAGACCTTCCAACTGTCTTTACAACACTCACGAATGACTCTCTTTTCACACTAAAAAATTACAACTGCAAGGAGTGACAATGGACCAAATATCCTCATTTTTGTCACAATTTCATCTAAAATATCCATTGCCCCCCAAATATAACAAGTTGAACTTTTTTTAACAACACTCATTCTCAATAGTCAAAAAAAAGAAAGACTCACTATTTGTACGCATTTCTCTATGAACATACGCGGTGAAAGTATGATACAACAGAAGTTGTTAGCCTTTTTTAATCCAGCGCTGATAACTTTCATTAACAATCCAAGTAATGCGGATTTAATTATTTCTGATTGTTCTTAAACTAATTCATCCAATGCTGAGTTCTTTTACCTTGAACGTGTCACAGATATTAAATCGTGGAAGTATTTAATTGCTTACATTCAAAAAAAATTATTTGTTACTACCTTTTCTTTGTAACCTAATTTATATATTGTATAGTAATAGGTTGGGAATTTTCATCCTATACATTATAACATTAAATCTTTTTCTAGCTCAAAGTCATTGTTTAAAGACAGAAGCTTAGCCACGGCCTGCTTAACGATTTATTAAGTTTCTTCAAACTCTTACTCCTTTTCCCTCCTTCAGATTTTCACTTCAGATCTTATTCAGAAAGGAATTTCAATATTTGATGTTTACCTCATAAGAATAGATGTACAAAAATAAACGAGGTTGGGACATAAGTAGATAATTAAATTACTTTTATCCCACCTTTTTTTGCGTTTTAAGGTACACAAAAATAACGTTCCTTGATATGATTAAAGTGACAAAACCCAATCAGAAAGGAGCGCTATTTATGTATCAAAATTATAACATGGATCAAGTTGTTTTACCACTAGAATTAGAGGTTTAAAAATGGCTCTTTCCCTTTTTTGTTGAAACTCTTGATATACTAGTAGTAGATCACTTTCTTTTTCATTCTGTTTGGTGGGGGCTATAGCCCTCATGAGTGTTTGTCACAACCTCTTTCTAGAGTCTCCTAGTTATCACAATATCAATAGGCCGATGACATTTTTTAAGTGGTAGAAATGTCGTTAAACTATCGGAAATAAATATAAAATTAGGTCATTTGATTAATCCACAAAAATCTCAGTGAATATTTTCAATGTTAATTAACCTGATAACTTCGTCTGGATTTCCTACAGGAATTATAATTGTTTGACCATTATCAATCATACTTTGAGTAAGTTTACTCATATAACTCTTCTCTATGTTGTCTGGAACGTTAGACTCCCAACGTGAAGGAATTTCATATGTGGTAATTGACCCATCCCCATTACTCTTATAAGTAATCGAACCATCTACTAAACGAGAGCCACTTAATTGAATTACGTCTGTAGGATACTTAGAACTGCTTTCATCTAAGGGATTTATTAGTGTACCAGCAGGTATTTTTAATACATTTAATTCATCAATATCAGTTTGCAGACCTTTAACTAACCATACTCGTGAATACTCTATTTGTTCATCGGAGTATGAACTTAAACTACTTTCACTATTGGCTTGAATTGAACCAGATTGCTCAGTATTACTTTTACTCGAAGAGTCTATTGGTATTCTACCGTCCTTCAACGAATTCATACTAGACGAATCCGAACTAAAGGTTTTTGATTCTTTCTTTTTTGAACTACTGGAAATTGAAACATTGTTACCTATCAACTCTTGTTTGTTTTCAGAACAAGCAGAGAGAAAAACTAAAAGACCAAACCCTAAAATTAAATAAATAGTTCTTTTCACACTAAACACCTTCCTTTGTACTCCAATTATATTATAAAAAATTTCTTTTGTAATCCTTAATTGAATCAATTTCATAATTAATTCGAGGTTGGGACATAAGTAGATAATTAATCTGCTTTTATCCCACCTTTTTTGCGTTTTAGGGTACACAAAAATAGCGTTCCTTGATATGATTAAAGTGACAAAACCCAATCAGAAAGGAGCGCTATTTATGTATCAAAATT
>NZ_JCAQHY010000141.1:0-45235 GCF_059621045.1 Vagococcus sp. WN80Y | reverse complement strand
GGTCAACAATCGTTTGTTTGAACTCTTCAGTAAATCGTTGTTTTGCCATTTGAGACACGTCCTTTTCTTCTTAGGTATAATTCTACCAAAACGTGTCCATGATTTCATCCTAGCATCATTTATTTAAGTCAGTAATCAAAGCTGTATGCGGAATTATCACAGAGAGAAAAGTTTATCAATTAAGTCATTGATTATTTATTTTTAGAAAGTAGGAGAAAAATTATGAATGAAGTATTGAGTTCAGTAGTAAATTCGCTTATCTATGCAGTACCACTTTTATTGATTATTTTAGTCGTTACTAAAGTAGTTGGAAGTTCGCTAGACAAAAAGAGAGTTCCAGCTGGAAAAATACCAGTAGCGACGGGTAAAGGGTTTATTAATTTTTATTTTGGTGCAGTGCTAATCGTAGGTATTTTTTGGGTCATTATGACAATCGCTCTTAAACTTTAAAAAGGCAACATATAGATTTTAAGGTGGTGTGAGACTGGCTTCATTATTTATTGTTCTGTATGTGGTGACAGGAGAGTTTGAGTGTCTGTTTATTTGGTGGCTTTTTATTTACCAATAATTTTAGAAATGGAAGCTCTCAGAGAAATTTAACTGAAAGAACTAAAAAAACGATATTAAATTAAAAATATGGAGGTAAGAAAATGAGTGATAGACTAGAATTTTCAAAGGTTAAAGGAAGTTTAACAACTAAAGGAACTATTGTGACTGATAAGGAAACTGATGTGGAATATTTAATGATTAGTGAGAGTGGTATCGGTGCAGCCTTGGTGATGTTAGTCGATAAAGACGGAAAGCCTAAGTTAGCTAAGTAGGAAGTTAAGAATTAAGCAAATGTCCCATTCTATCTGATAGGATGGGGCATTTTTGTATCTAAAACCAACTCAATCAAAATCCAGATAATAGCGATACTTACTGCCAATATAAAAGCATTCCGTGTACTCATAAAAGGTCAATTCCTTTTGTGAAGTAAAGCGGACTCGTTTAAGAATTGGCTCGTTTTCGGTGATTTTGAGTAGCTTTTGTAGCTCACGTGTGGCGGAAATCGCTTCGATGTACTCATTTTCTTGATTGACTCGAATTCCTTTTGTTGCTAAGTAATCGTAAAATGATCCGTAATAATCGCTTGATTTTAGGGAGTAATCCTCTCGGTAAACTAAATGAGTTTTAAAGTAGGCGACGATATTTTTACCGTCACCGCGGACGCGTTTCAAGATTAAAATCTCGTCACCGGGTTTGATTTGTAAGTATTTAGCGATTTTATGATCGGCATGGCTTTTGCTAATATCAGCTTGTAGCGTTGTGGCGTTTTTACCTTGCTCGCGTAGCTCTTGGGTAAAGCTTTTGACGACGGTGGCATACTCGTTACTGTCAAGGTCGATTTTTTTGACAAAGGTTCCTTTGGCACGTTCTCGATAAAGTAAATTTTCACTTACGAGTTCGTTGATGGCTTTGCGGATGGTGATACGGCTGACGTGGTAAATCTCGCAAAGATCCATTTCTGTAGGAATACGTTCGCCTTCTTGCCATTTTTCGGTGCGAATGTTGGCTCGCAGCTGGTCAGCAATTTGGGCATATAAGGGGTAAGCAGATTCGTTTTTTAGCATCGTTAAACTCCTTTCGTGATTGCTCCTATTTGTTGGTTGTTATCAGCATTATATCATAGTGGAAAAGCTGATTTCGTTCTATTGTTATAACAATAGGCTGAAAAGGCTGAAACTAGTGGCTTTTAAAAAGACATTTTAAGTTAAAAAGCTATGCTATAATTTTGGTAAGTTAATTTTTAAGGAGGCGTGACACCCGTGGTTTATGATTTTTTTCCAGAAGTGAACGTGAGTGTAGATAAAGAGGTGTTCTCAGGTCAGTCGTCGATTGTGTCTCGATTAAAAGAGCGGATGGCTGCGGAAACACTTAATGTTATAACAATAGACTGCTACCCAGTGATTGATACTGAGAGCGTAAAGAACGGCCTGTTAAATCAGTTAGGGCTAGATGTAATTATTGCCAGTGATGAGTTGTTTTATGACAGCCAGACTGTGACGGAGATGATTTCTGCTAATTTGACGGATGACCGAGTCTTTGGTGTGATGTCGCACCATTCTTTGGCAGACTTTATTGATGAGAAACAGCAAGAGTTGCTACAGCAACAAATTACGGCGGCGTTAAAAGAAGGCTTAAAGGTTGGAATCATCGGCGTTGGGGCTAGTTTAGTTTATCCGTCTGATCTAATTGTTTATGCGGATTTGCCTCGTTGGGAAAGCCAAATTCGGTATCGGTCAGGAGCTTACTCTAACTGGAAAGCGGACAATGCTGGTGAGGATTCACTTCGGATGATCAAGCGAGGCTATTTCTTTGAGTGGCGGGTAGCGGATAAGCATAAGCGCGGACTTTATCCGCAGATTGCTTATTTCCTTGATACGGTTCGTGAGGACTGGGTGATGGCAGGTCGTGAGACATATGAGCAGGCACTTGTAGAGTGTGCTCATCAACCTTTCTCTTTGGTTCCCTTTTTTGATCCGGGAGTCTGGGGCGGTCACTGGATGCAGGAGCAATTTGATTTTCGTAAGGATGAGGTAAACCTAGCATGGAGTTTTAATGGTGTCCCAGAGGAGAATAGCCTGTTGCTGAATTTTGGCGGGACAAAGATGGAGATCCCCGCTAGTAATTTGGTTTATTTTCAAGGAGAGGCCCTTCTTGGCCAGCGTACGTATGGTCGCTTCGGTGCTAATTTCCCTATTCGTTTTAATTTCTTAGACACGATTGGTGGGTCTAATTTAAGCTTACAGGTCCATCCGACGACGGAATACGCTCAAGAAACCTTTGGGGCAACGTATACACAGGATGAGAGTTATTATATCTTAAAGGCAGAAGAGGATGCGAAGGTTTATTTGGGGGTCAAAAATGGCATCACTAAGCCTAAGCTGATGGCAGCATTGGAAAAGGCAGCGAGCGGTGATGGGGAATTTCCTGATGAGGAATTCATTTATCAACAACCCGTCAAGGCTCACGATCACTACTCAATTCCTGGTGGGACGATTCATTCGAGTGGGGCTAACTCAGTTGTGTTGGAGATTAGTGCGACACCGAATCGCTATACCTTTAAACTATGGGATTGGGGCAGAGTTGACTTAGATGGCTTGCCGCGTCCGGTTCATTTGAATCATGGAGCGCCTAATATCGATATTAAGCGAGATGAAGAGTGGGTCAAGCGTGAGCTGGTGAATCCTTTTGTTGTTGTGGCGACGGGGGAAGGCTGGCAGGAGGAGCGTACTGGCTTGCATGAGACAGAGTTTATTGAAACGCGTCGTCATACTTTTTCAGTCCCTGTGATTCATGAAAACCATGGCAGTGTCAATGTTCTCAATCTAGTTGAGGGAGATGAGGCACTTGTCGAGAGCCTAGACGGTAGCTTTGCGCCTTTCAAGGTTCATTACGCTCAGACCTTTATTATTCCTGACACAATTAAGCATTACCGCATTAGTCCAAGCGGTACGAGTCTTGGAAAAGAGCTCAAAACTATGAAGGCTTATGTTAGATAAGGAGGGGCGGCGATGAGCGGTTACTATTTTTTGATGGATGTCGGTGGGACGACGGTGAAGGTCAATTGCTTAAATGAAAAAAACGAACCACTTTTTATTACGAACCGTGAATTTCCTGCTCAATCTCAGGCCAATCGAGAGACGATTTTAACTAATTTTTATGAGATTGTTGTCTCCGTTAATCGTGAGATTTTGGCACAAGGGTATAGGCTACTTGGTGTTGGAGTTGCCTTTCCAGGTCCTTTTAATTATCAAGAAGGCTATAGCTTGATGCAGGGGATGCGAAAGTATGACGAGATCTATCAGGTTAATTTGAAAGAACTGATAAAAGAATGGCTTAGAACGGCTTTTCAGTTAGAGGTTCCGATTGTGTTTGAAAATGATGCGACGGCTTTTGGTTTAGGAGAATTTGTTCAACGACATGGGAGTGGACTAGGTAGAGGGATTTATCTAACGCTTGGCACAGGCTGTGGATCAGCTTTTATAGTAGACGGCCAACTGGTGAGAGCGGGCTACGGGCTGAATAATCAGGGCATGTTGTATGATAGTCCTTTTAAGGAAAGTCGGATTGATGATTATTTATCAGCTAATGGGTTGAAATTACTTGCTCAACAAGAAGGACTGGCAGGGTTAACGGGATATGAGTTATTTTGTCAGGCGGAGCTGGGGAATCAGCAGGCCTTAGCTGTTTTTGAGGGCTTTGGCGAGTGGCTAGGGCAAGCTTTGGCGCCTTTTGTGGCAGAGTTTCAACCAGATGAACTGGTTTTTGGTGGCGAGATTAGCGGCAGTTTGCTTTATTTTCAGCCCGCCCTTGTGCGTAGTTTAGGCGAGTTGTCCGTGATTAGAAAAAGTCAGAATACAAGTTTAGCAACACTTCAAGGGCTCGCGCTCTTGAGTCAGAGATAGCAGGAACGTTTACTTTTTATAAAGGGGTTAGAACAATGACAAAACGAACGCTTTATTTGGTCCATCATTCTCATACGGATATTGGGTATACGGATCGGCAAGAAAAAATTAGTCGGTATCATGTTGATTTTATCAAGAGTGTGATTGGCTTCTTAGAAGAGATTGAAGCTGGCGAGCGCCCTGAGTGGGCAGGCTTCAAGTATACGTGTGAAAACTATTGGCAGGTTGAGCAGTTTATGGCTAATAGCACACAAGAGGAGCAAGAAAAATTTGAGTATTTTGTCAAAAAAGGCTGGATGGACATATCGTTAAGTTATTTGAATATGACGGAGTTGGTTGATGAGCATGTCTTGGCTAAAATGTTTGCGAAGGGTCGTCGCTATGTCGATGGACTTGGACTGGTGGCTAATTCGGCGATGACGGCTGATATTAATGGTTTTTCATGGGGCTACGCAGAGACGATGTATCAAAATGGGATTGAAAATCTCTTTTCGTGTCTGCACACTCATCACGGTATGTTTCCACTTTTCAAAAAACAACTTCCTTTTTGGTGGGAAACACAGGCCGGTAATAAGATTCTTGTCTGGAACGGCGATCACTATCAGACGGGTAATGACTTTCTATTGGTACCTAACTCAGATCAAGCAAAGCAGTATGGACCTGAGGGCTATACGGAGGCAGAGGCTGAGTTACAATTTAAAGTGACAGAGGAGCGGATTTTTGCTCATTTTGATTTGTTGGATGAAGAGGGCTATAGCTTCAATTTTGTGCCTGCGATGATTAGTGGGATTGTGACGGATAATGCGCCGCCAAATCCACGTATGATGGAAGTGATTCATAAATGGAATCAGCTTCATGGTGAGACGATTGAGATTAAGTTGGTGACGCTGAATGAATTCTTTGGCATGCTACGTGAGCAAGACCTTGAGCTTCCGACTTATAGTGGTGACTGGGCTGACTGGTGGGCAGATGGGGTTGGTTCAACTCCGGCGCCGACAAAAATCTACCGAGATGCTCAGCGCAAATACCGAGTAGCTAATAAGCTTGATCCAGAGGCTACTTTGGGTAAACCAGACTTATTAGCTGAGGCTGAGCAGAATTTGATGATGTATGCTGAGCATACGTGGGGCTATCATTCTTCTGTGGGACAGCCGTGGAATACCTTTGTTAATGACTTGGACTACCGCAAGGCGGCATATGCGATTAATGCTAATAGCCTGATTTCTCAGCATTTGGATGAGATTTTAGCGAAGCTTGGGGAAGAGTCGATTCAGATGAATCGTGGGTCTCATTATAAGATCATTAATCCTCATGCTCGTCCGGTGACGGAGCATGCAAAAATTTATATCAAGCATTGGGAAACGGTGGATGACTCTTATTTCCATCTTGAGACCTCTGACTTTATTGAAGTGGTTGATTGCCAAACAGGTGAGGTTATTCCTTCACAAGTGGCAGATACGTCTCTAGGGAAAGAGATTGAATTTTTAGTTGATTTAAAGGCGGAAGAAGAGCGAATCGTTCGATTACGACGAGTAGCAACCCCACCTGCTAGACGGAAAAATTGGAATCATGCCTATATCGGTACGGAATTAATTGCTGATGTGGCCTCTTATGATGGCTATGAGCATTTGGTTTCTCCTTATGGTATAGAGACGGCGGATTTCAGCTTGGTTATTAATCACACAACAGGGATTGAGCAGCTTGTAGACAAGCGTACTGGGGCGAATCTACTTCATCAAAAGCAAGAGCATGCGCCTTTTGCAGGAGTTTATGAGGTGACGCCAATCACGACAGATGCGTGTACGGAGCGTCGAATTATGGGACGTAACCGCAAAGGTCGGGTAACAGAACGATCTGTCGCACAGCTTAAATCAGTTAAGGTAACGGTTGATGGCCCAATTTATACGATTTTTGAATTGGACTATGAACTAGTTGGAACCAAGATGTATACTGTGGTCTTGCGAGTTTATAAGGACTTGCCACAATTAAATGTAACGGTCAGAATTCAGAAGGAAAATGAATGGGCGCCTGAAAATCTGTATGTGCCACTTTCCTTTAGTTATGGTGATGAAAGTGAGTTTTATGTGGAAAAAACAGGAACAATTTTCCGTCCGGCGATTGATCAATTGCCAGGAACTAATACGGAATTTTATCTGTTAAATAATGGTTTAACCTTTACCGATGGTCAGCATGGGTTGGTAGTTGCGACGAAGGACACGCCATTAATCACACTAGGAAGCTTAGACAGTCATTTAGTTGAGCTGTGTTCAGCTGAAACAGCGGCTAAAAATCAAGAGGTCGTGTATTCTTGGCCGATGAATAATTTCTGGGAGACTAACTTTAAGGTTGATTTATCTGGTTTCTACGAATTTGATTATCAGCTATTCTTGATGTCTAATGAATCGCCTGAAGGGTTGATTGAAAAGGCGTCTGAATTAAATGAAGGAATTTTAACAGTTGCCTATAATCCGAAAGTAGACGAACAGCTTTTCTAGAAAGGGCGGAAGAGAGATGAAAAAAAAGCTTCATGTAGTGTTTAAAACCCACTTAGATATTGGCTTTACTGATTTAGCTAAAACAGTTGTGGAACAGTATTTGACTGATTTTATTCCGCGGGCGTTGCAAATTGGTGAAGAGGTGCCAGATCAGTTTGTTTGGACGACAGGTTCATGGTTGATTGATTTTTATTTGAAGCATCCTGAGGTAAGCGATCAGGATAAGGCGCGGATGGCACAAGCGATTGAACATGGCACGATTAAGTGGCATGGCTTACCAGTCACGATGCACAGTGAGCTGATGGATCAGCGCTTGTTTGAATACGGGCTGTCGATTTCGGAGTCGCTGGATCAACGTTTTGGGACTCAGACGATAGCGGCTAAGCTGACAGATGTTCCTGGTCACACGATTGGGATTGTTCCTTTAATGGCTAAGGCTGGCTTGAAATATCTACACATTGGGGTTAATGCCAGCTCCGCTATTCCTCATGTGCCAGAGATGTTTCTCTGGCGCAGTCAGGATGGCTCTGAGATTGTGGTTCATTACGCGCAAGATTATGGTGAAACCTTTATGCGTGAAGGCTGGGATGAGATGTTATACTTTGCTCACAGCCATGATAATGCTGGGCCACCAAGAGATAGTCATGAGGTGACTGAGCTGATGGCACAGTTAGCCACAGAAAATCCAGACGTGGAGATTGTGGCGTCAAGTCTCGATAGCTTTGCCGCGGCAGCGTGGGAAAAGCGAGAGACTTTGCCAGTAATTGAAGAGGAAATTGGCGATACATGGATTCACGGTGTGGCCTCAGATCCGTTAAAAATTGCTGATTACTTTAGCCTACTGCGCTTGCGCGATCAGTGGTTAGCCGAGGAGCAGTGGACGGTTGAGGAGCCTGAGTATCAAGCTTTTTCTGAGCAGTTGATGCTAGTAGCTGAGCACACGTGGGGCGGTAATGGCAATGTCTTTTTACCTGATTATACCAATTACCCGATCGCTGATTTTGAGGCGGCTCGCAAGCGTGATGTGATTACGTTTAATCACGACCGCTCAACGATGGATTTTGGCGATTTGATGGCGCTGATTAGTACGGATATTGAGTCGGAGGCTTTTCGACCGAAACGTTCTTATAAGCTTTATGAAGAATCGTGGCAGGAGCAGCGAGATTATTTAAAGGAAGCTGTGGCTTGTTTAAGTGAGTCGCGTCAGGCTGAGGCGAAGAAAGTGTTAGCACCAGAACAGCGAGAGATTCAGCCGCTACCGTCTGGGGTGACGGAGTCGGTGATGCCAGGGAAGGTTTATCAGTTTGGCGAGCTCTCGCTCTCGTTTTCACCAAGTGGCGGGATCAGCTTCTTGGAGAGTGCTGGTCGTTCGTTTGTTGCTGAGGGGCATGAGTTTGGTGGCTTATCTTATGAACGATTTGATTTTGCTAATTATGCGGATTTCTTAAGTAAATACAGTCGTTTGACTCGTTTTACCTCAAGCTGGTGTTTAGTAGATTTTGCTAAGCGGGGAATCGAGGCGTTTCAGACAATTCGCTACGAGCTGATTAAGCCGATGATTGAGGCCTCTTCGATGGTTCAATCAGGGTCACAATTAGTGGTGAGCTTTGATCTGTCCTTTACTGATTACCAACAAAAAATGTGGGGCTTACCACGGAAGAATCAATTGGTTTACGAGATTGATTTGGCAAAACTAAGCATTAAAGGAAACTTGAAATGGAATGGGAAGCAGGCAAATCGTATGCCAGAGGCGTATTGGTTGGAGACGAGTTTGCAGGTTGCCAATCCTTTCAGATGGAAAATGACCAAGTTAGGCTCACGTCTATCACCCTACGATGTGGTAGAAAATGGCAATCGGAGTATTCACTCATTGTCTCAAGAGGGGCTGAATTATACGGGGATTGAGGGAGAAATAGGGATTAGAAGCCTTGATGCCCCGCTCTTCTCCTTTGGTCGTCGCGGGTTATTGATTTTCGATAATCAACAGTGTTCCTTAAATGACGGGATTTATGTCAATCTCCAAAATAATGTCTGGGGAACGAATTTCCCAGCTTGGTTTGAGGATGATATGCTGTATCGTTTTGAAGCGGATATTTCTCAGAAAAAATAAGCAGTCTTAATTATTTCGATCATTAGAACGGATACCTATTTACAGATTGTTTTACGAGACTTATTACTATTTAAATAATTGAGCTACAAGCCAACTGAATAAACGAAGTGAATGAGCTATACCTACTTTTTTGGAATTTATCCCAAAAGTATGTATGGTTTATTTGTTTGAAAGCTACTATAATCATGGAGTATTCTATTAAATGACAAAAAAGATTATGGAGGAAAGTAATGAAGAAGTTTATTAGTACAATAGAAGATAAGGTGGTTCCGGTGGTTTCAAAAATTACCAATACGCGCTATTTTACGGCGTTAAGATCTGGTTTTTTAGTTATTATGCCCTTGACCATTATTGGGTCATTTTTTCTATTGTTGACAGATTTTCCATTGCCAGGTTATGCTGATTTTATGGGTTCCATTTTTGGGGATAATTGGACCTCTTATATTGAATCGGCTTACCGCGCTACCTTTAATATGATGGGATTCTTGTTGGCAGGAACGTTAGCATACAAATTGGCTGAGCTGTATAAGCTCGATGCGTTATCGTCTATGATACTTTCGCTTGTGTCGTATGTGGTGGTGACGCCTAAAAGTTTAGTGACAGAATCTGGTGAAACAGTTGGCAAGATCATGTCCTTTGACTGGTTAGGGACACAGGGCGTTATTACAGCGATGATTGTTAGTGTGCTAACCGTTGAAATTATCCGTTTTTGTGTTAAACGCAACCTCGTTATAAAAATGCCAGAATCTGTTCCAGATATGGTATCAAAGTCTTTCAGTGCGTTAATCCCGGGCTTTTTAACGGTGATTGTTATGTTGGTGCTTGCAGGTCTTTCAACTTTATATGCAGATTCGTTCCCTCATCTGATTTATAAAATTATTCAAATTCCTTTAGAGGGATTGACGTCTTCTTTAGGTGCGATTACAGTAGTTGCTGGACTTAATGGCTTCTTATGGTGGTTTGGTATCCATCCAACAGTTGTTAATTCAATCATTAATCCGCTATTAAATGCAAATTCAGTGAAAAATCTGGAGTTGTTTAAGGCGGGGAACCTTAGCTTGGAGACTGGAAATGTTGGAACGATTCAGATGATCGACCAATTTGCAACAATTGGTGGCGCAGGTGTAACATTAGGGTTAGTGATTGCGATGATTATTGTGGCAAAATCAAGTCGTTTAAAAACCATGTCAAAATTGAGTGTGGTTCCATCGCTATTTAACATCAACGAGCCAATTATTTTCGGTTTGCCAATGGTCTTTAATCCCTTGATGCTTATTCCGATAACGATTGCTCCAGTAGTGTCAGTATTAATCGCGTATGGTGCGATTAGAGTAGGCTTTATGCCGTTATTTAATGGTGTGATTGCGCCTTGGCCAACGCCTCCAATTTTCTCTGGCTTTTTAGTAGCTGGCTGGCCAGGTGCCGTTGTGCAAGTGGTGTCGATTGCAGCGGCGACAGTTATTTACTATCCCTTTGTAAAAGCACTGGATAATCAATATCAGCAAGAAGAAAAATAATTTGAATAGTTAGGAAAATAATCATGAGTTTACAGAGGCAAATTTCGACTAATGTAGAAGAATTAACAGGTAACGAGAAACAGTTATTACAGTCGTTACTCTTGGATCAACAAAAGATTTCAATGGCCGACTTTACTGTCAGTAAGTTGGCGGATAAGTACAATGTTTCGCGGACGAGTGTTCATAGGCTATCGCAAAAAATAGGGTATAGTAGCTTTATTTTATTTAAAAATGATTTTTTCTTGAATGAAAAAAACAGCCATTTTGTTGACAGTCAATCATTATATATTGAGACGATTATTGCGAATTACAACATTGTGCTGGAATCTATTACAGAAGACCTTCTACAGAAAATTATTTCAGCAAAGCGGATTGTTATTTATGGTATGGGAATGAGTAGCTATATTGGCAAGATGTTTCAGGTGAAATTGTTATTATTGGGAATTAACTCTGAGCAATACGATGATTCACGCTTTATGCGTATTTCCGCAGAAAAATTAAATCCTGAAGAGGACGTTGTTTTAGTGCTTTCTAGAAGTGGAAAGCCGCCAGAACTTATTGAAGCGATTGTCATTGCCAATACTAAAAACGTCAATGTCCTCTTGGTGACAGAAAATCCAGATTCGCCTTTGGGCTTGATGGCGACGGATATTATCAGCACGTCGCAAAGTGTTGATAAGGATCATGAAATTGATACGCGTTTGAATGTTCATTTGGCGATGGACATTCTGATTAATAAGTTAGTTGAATTAATGGAAAAGGATGTATAAGCGGTGGATAGATTTTCTGAGATAATGAACCGAACGCAAAACGGATCAAAAAAATGGAACCGTCAGTACATTGAAAAACGATTTGGAAACGTCCCTGAAACGATTTATCCTTTGTTTATTGCTGACATGGATTACAAGTTGGCTGGGGAAATCAGTCATTTTGTAGAGGCGGCATTTTTAGAGAAGGATTTTGGGTATTTTGATTTACCAGATAGTTATTATCAAGCGATTATCGACTGGTATTACCGGCAGAATAATCTTGTGCTTGAAAAGGAGTGGCTCTATCCTAGTATTGGAACGGTTTCGGCGATGCACTTTGCTGCCTCGGCTGTTTCAACTGGTAGAGGTATCCTGTTATTAACGCCCGTTTATGGGGTGTTTGAAACAATTGCTCGAAACTTTGGGGAGTTAACGACTCTTGATTTGCTGAGTGATGAGGGGCATTATTACTTAGACATCGAGGCGTTTGAAACTAGTATTAAAGAGAATGATGTCTCGATTTTATTATTTTGTAACCCTCACAATCCGTCCGGTAAAGTCTGGACAAAGACTGAACTAAGTCAGATTGTTGCGGTTTGCAAAAAGCATGAGGTACTAATTATTTCTGATGAGATTCATAGTGATTTTTGTAGAGCAGGTTATTCGTTCAATTCGTTGGTGATGTTTTTCGATCAGTATGATCAAATTATTGTCAGCAATTCTGCTAATAAAACCTTTAATCTATCGGGATTAGATAGTTCTTATCTTGTGGTAAAAAGCCAAAAGCTTTTATCAGAGGTACGTCGAGAGCATGAAAAGTATCATGTTTCTGTTAATCGGTATGGCGCTAAATACACGGAAGCGGCGTATACGGTAGGGGCGGATTGGCTGGTTGACTTACGGGCCAAAATTACTAGCCACTTGACTTTAGTGACTGAGCTGTTAAAAGACGAAGAAATTACTATCTATGCGCCAGAGTCGAGTTATCTTATTTGGATGCGATTGACGAAGGTTCAGGAGGTTGAGCAGTTTGTCAAGGCTCTCGCTCAGGAAACTGGTGTTTTAGTGGAAACAGGAACGAGATTCATTGCGAACAATAAGGGATGTATTAGAATCAATGTGGCGACGTCAACAGAGTTATTGGAAACAAGTTTACTCAAGTTTAAGGCCTTTTATAGCAGTTACCGAGAGTAGTTGACTGGGACTTGTCTGAGGGGAGTCGAATAGAAAACAAATAGCTCTTCTTCACTGGATAGATGGTCAGTGAGAAGGGCTTTTTCAGATAATATAAGTATTTTTGAATATTTCCGCTAAAACATTTTCAAACTGAGTGAAAACCAGTATAATGGGAAGGGTATGGGGAAAAATATAAAAATCAGTTTAGCGTTGAAAGCTCAGGTCTGTCGCTTTCAAGCTTTTCAGTAAGGATGTTACAAACATGAATGAACAATTAATAAAGCTCGTCAAGCACAAGTATCAAGTTGAATTTACCGATCCAACACTATTGGAGCAAGCTTTCACCCATTCATCTTATGTAAATGAGCATCGATATTTGCAATTAGCGGATAACGAACGTTTGGAATTTTTAGGAGATGCCGTTTTAGAGTTAATCGTCTCAGAGTTTTTATTTGGTTTTTATGACAAATTACCTGAGGGCAAGTTAACAAAAATTCGAGCAGCAATTGTTTGCGAGGACAGTCTCGCGAAATTCGCTAAAGAATGCGAATTTGATCAGTATATCCGTTTAGGAAAAGGCGAGGAAAACTCTAATGGTCGGCAACGTCCGTCCTTATTGTGTGACCTGTTTGAAGCTTTTTTAGGCGCTATGTACTTGGATCAAGGCCTAGTCGAAGTAGAAAAGTTTGTGGCGAAGGTCGTTTTTCCTAAGATTAAATCTGGTGCTTTTTCACATGAGATGGATCATAAGACCGCTTTGCAAGAAATCTTGCAACGGAATGGTGATATCGACATTGAATACCGCTTAGTTCTTGAAGAAGGGCCTGCCCATGACCGTCAATTTTCGGTGGAAGTGAGCGTTGGTGGCAATGTGATTGGAACGGGTGTTGGAAAATCGAAGAAATTGGCGGAACAGCGTGCAGCAGAGTGTGCCATTATGACGATGAAGAAATAGACAAATCAGCTGAACAGATGAGGCAATTTTACATCTGTTCAGCTGGCTTTAGTTTGAAGAAAGGGGCCTTGTATTCGTGTATTTAAAAAAAATCGAAATTGCGGGGTTTAAATCCTTTGCTGAGCGGACAGTCATTGAGTTTGATCGTGGCTTGACAGCTGTCGTTGGGCCTAATGGTAGTGGTAAAAGTAACATTACTGAGGCAATTCGTTGGGTTCTTGGTGAGCAGTCAGCGAAAAGTCTTCGTGGTGGTAAAATGCCAGATGTCATTTTTGCTGGAACAACTCGACGCAAGCCGCTAAATATAGCAGAAGTAACGGTTGTACTGGACAACGAGCAACGGTTTTTGCCACTTGATTTTAGTGAAGTTAGCGTGACTCGTCGTTTAAAAAGAACGGGCGAAAGTGATTTTTATATCAATAAGCAAAGCTGCCGTCTAAAGGATATTATAGATCTCTTTATGGATTCTGGTTTAGGAAAAGAATCTTTTTCGATTATCTCTCAGGGGAAAGTCGAAGCGATTTTTAATAGTAAGCCAGAGGATCGCCGAGGGATTTTTGAAGAAGCTGCGGGGGTACTGAAATACAAACAGCGCAAGCGACAAGCGGAGCAAAAATTATTTGAAACAGAAGATAATTTGAACCGGGTTCAGGATATTATCTATGAGCTAGAGGGGCAGTTAGAACCCTTGGCTGAGCAGAGTCATATTGCTAAAAAATACCTACAGCTAAAGGAACAGTTAACCTCGATCGATGTGAGTGTAACGGTTCGTGAAATCGATCAATTAAAAGCTGAGTGGCAGGTGCGCCAGCTAGAATTGACTGAGGTGAATGCCACCTTAGAATCAGTTGGTGAAGCGATTGGAAATTTTGAGCGTACGTTGATTAATATGCGTGATAAGCGAACGCGTTTAGATGAAAAACTAGACTTAGAGCAGCAGCATTTGCTGTCTGTGACGGAGGCTTATGAACAAGCTGAGGGTCAAAGAAATGTCTTGGTTGAGCGCTCTAAGAATACCGAGAAGACGACGTCTGAGTACGATCAAACCCTTCAAAGTATTCGCGCTAAGCTGGCTGCTTTTGAGGAAGAGAAAGAAACTTTAACTCAAGAATTGGTTAAAAAAGAAGCCAAAAAAGCTGAATTAGTTGCGACAGTCAACGAGTTAACAGAGCTAGTTGAAACATATAGTAAGTCAGCTAAGGAACGTTTAGCTGAGTTGCGAAGTGAGTACGTTGAGCTGATGCAAAATCAAGCTAACACGAGCAATGATTTAAAGCATTTGGAGAAGCAATATCAACAGGAAAGTACTAAAAATCAAGTGGCGATTGATCAACATCAACAGTTGATTGAGCAGCAGGAGCAGTTATCAGAACGAGAAACGGCTGGTCATCTAAAGCTAGATAAGCATGCTCAGGCGCTTGAGCAGTTGCGGAGAGAATACGCAGAGGCTCAAAAAGTAGCGAAGATGGCGAAGCAAGAGCTTGCGGTGAAAGAGAAGCAGATGTATGATGCAATGGGAATTTTGCAGCAAGCCAAAGCTCGCCAAAAGAGTCTACAAGAACTACAGGAAAACTATGCGGGCTTTTATCAAGGGGTTCGTGCAGTCTTAAAGGCTAAGGATGAGCTATCTGGTTTGGTTGGAGCTGTTGCTGAGTTGATTACGGTCCCTCAGGAATTGGCCTTGGGGATTGAAACGGCTTTAGGTGGTGCGGCTCAGAGTGTGATAGTTGAAGACGAGCGAGCAGGTCGCGAAGCGATCGCTTATTTAAAAAATAAACGCTTAGGTCGAGCCACATTCTTACCTCTGACGACGATTAAACCACGAGCTATTAATCAAACCGTTCGTCAGGAATTGAAGGGAACTGCTGGTTTTATTGGAATTGCCAGTGAGTTGGTAACATTTCAGCCTCAGATAAAAAATGTGGTTGAGAATCTCTTAGGTGTGACGATTTTAGCCCGTGATTTGGCGAGTGCTAACCAAATCGCCAAGCAGGTTCGCTACCAATTTCGGGTAGTCTCTTTAGAGGGAGACGTGATGAATCCGGGCGGTTCGATGACTGGGGGAGCTACGCGTAAGGGCAACCAGGGAAATTTATTTGCCCAAGCGGGTGAGCTTCAAACCTTGACGGAGCAGGTAGCGAAGATGTCGTCTGAGTTGGTCAAGCGTGAGGCGATTGTTCGAGAGTTGAAGGAAGAGGTCGCTGACGCGGATATTCAGCTCGAACAGCTTCGTGAAGCAGGTGAAAAGGCTCGGATTAAGGAGCAAGAATTAAAAAATAATTTAGAGATGCTTGAGACTGAGCGGAAGCAGCTAACTCGAGAGCAGCAGTCTTTTGAAAATGAGTCCCAAGGCTTAACTAATTTCTTGGCTGATTATGAGGCTCAAAAGGCTAAGCTGACTCAACAAATGGCGACGATTCAAGAGGCTCGTCAGGCATTGGATGAAGAGATGAATCAGACAGATGCTCAGGAAGCGATCAACACGAAGCGTCGTGAAGAAGCGCAGGAGCAGCTTAAAAATCGCCAATCCAAAGTAGCCGTTGTTTCGGAACAGATTGTTCATTCTCAGCAGCTGATTGCGGATAAAGTGGCACAGGTTGAGGAAGCACAAGCTGAGGCGGATCGTTTGGCTGAGCAAATTAGGTCGTTGACAGATGATCGTTCGACTCATGCGGAGTCTCAGGAATCAATCCAAGGGCGGATGCTTGAGTTAAGCGAGCGTAAAACGAGCTTGCAGGAGCTTTTAGTTAACTTGAAAGAAGAGCGGGAAGCTGTCCATCAGAAAATTGCTGAATTAGATACGGATTTGACGACGGCTAATAAAAACCAACAGGAGTTACTTGGAAAAAAATCCAAGGCTGAAGTGATTAAGAGTCGTTCGGAAGTTGGCATGGATAATGCGCTACAGCATCTTCAAGAGGACTATAGTCTCACCTATGAGGCGGGGAAAGATATGTATCCTCTCGAGGTTGAATTTGAAGAGGCTAAGGGGAAAATCCGCAGTTTGAAACGAGAAATCGATGGTTTAGGGCCTGTTAATATGGGGGCGATTGAGCAGTATGAGTCGGTTAACGAGCGCTATACGTTCTTAATTACTCAACGAGATGATTTACTTGATGCGAAGGACAGTTTATTTGAAACGATGAACGAAATGGATGACATCGTTAAGGAGAAATTTGAAGAAGTCTTTACAGCGATTCGTGAGAAGTTTAGAATTGTTTTCCCTAATATGTTTGGCGGTGGACATGCGGATTTACGTTTGACTGATCCAACTGATTTACTGAATACGGGGATTGAGATTGTGGCACAACCGCCTGGTAAGAAGCTACAAAGTTTAAGCTTGCTATCTGGTGGTGAGCGTGCACTAACGGCGATTGCTTTGCTGTTTTCAATTATTCAAGTGCGCCCTGTTCCTTTCTGTGTGCTCGATGAGGTTGAAGCGGCTCTTGATGAGGCCAATGTTGCACGCTTTGGTCAGTATCTTAGTCATTTTGAAGACGACACTCAATTTATCGTGATTACTCATAGAAAAGGGACGATGGAAGCAGCTGATGTGCTTTATGGTGTGACCATGCAGGAATCTGGGGTATCGAAAATTGTGTCTGTTCGCTTGGAAGAAATCAACGAGCGTGGCGACATTGAAATTGAAACAGCGTGATTAATTAGTTGAAAATGTCAACTAATATGAAAGGAATCAATTGAGATGATTAAATTAATCGCCATTGATTTAGATGGCACCTTATTAACAGATGATAAGCGCATTTCTGCGCGTAATTGTGAGACATTAAAGCGAGCGAAAGCTCAGGGAGTTAAGGTTGTTTTATGTACAGGTCGGCCACTAAATTCGGTGGTTGGCCATTTGGAAACCTTGGGATTAACGGAGCCGGGGGATTATGCTGTGACGTTTAATGGTGGCTTGGTTCAGAAAAATGATACTGGGGAAATCTTGTCAAAGGATGTCATGAGCTTTGAGGATATTGAAACCTTGTATCAATTGACTGCGTCCTTAGAGTTACCGCTAGATGTCGTGTCAAATGAGACGGTTTTTAGGATTCAGCCGCAGCCTGAGGCGTATCCATCTGTATACAATCAATTGAACTCGATCTTAACATTTGAAGATAAAACTTTAGAGGAGCTTCCTCAAGGTCGAGATTTTAATAAGATGGTCTGCGCAGTCGATGGGACTTATTTGGAACAGCAGCTACCTAAAATTCCTGAGAGTTACCATGAGCGGTATAATATTGTTCGATCAGGTGAACGATTGTTTGAATTTTTGAATAAACACGTTACGAAGGCGAACGGTTTGATTAAGCTGGGGCAAATCTTAGGGATTGATGCCAGTGAGATGATGGCCTTAGGTGACGAGGAGAATGACTTGTCAATGATCGCTTACGCAGGTTTAGGGGTAGCGATGGCAAATGCTTCGGTTGAAATTAAAGAAGCGGCTCAATATATTACGGATTCTAATGAGGATGACGGTGTGGCGACTGCGGTTGAGAAATTTGTGTTAAACTAGAGATATAAGTGAGTAAATAAAAGATAGTAGGATAAAGGTCTATCCTGATATGGAAAAAGGAGGTTAATCATTTGGGATTTTTTAATAAGCTGAAAAAAGTTTTTACTGGAGAGCAAGCTGATCAAGTGGCAGAAGAAGTTGTTGAGCCAGAGGTCGATACCCTAGAAGGTGAAGAGAAACTTTCAGATACAGTTGAGACTGTCGAGGAAGAGAGTGCTGAAGAGGCGCTGATTGAAGCGGAACCGGTTGAGCAGTTACCTGTGGAAGAGCCAGAAATAACTGAGGTACAGCCTTCTGTTGCGGATCTTGAAGAAGTCATTTCTGAGGTTGAAGTTGAAAGTGAAGAAGAACCTGTAGTCGTTCCTGAGGTGTCGATTGAGATTGTTGAGGTTCCCCCTGTTAAGGTTGAGGAGGTGCCAGAGGTTACGGCAGAGCCAGAGCCAGAACCAGAACCAGAACCGTCGACAGAATCTGAGTCCGCCAAGAAAATGGATAAAGGCTTGAAAAAAACACGTCGAACGTTTTCACAAGTGTTAAATGAGTTGATGGCTAATTTCCGTAGTGTTGATGAGGATTTCTTTGAAGAATTGGAAGAAACTTTAATTACAGCGGATGTGGGCTTTGAAACAAGTTTGCAAATTACGGATGAGCTACGACAAGAAGTTAAGTTGCGTAATGCCAAAAAGAATAGCGATGTCCAAAAGGCAATCATTGAAAAAATGGTTGAGATATATGAAGAAGGTGACGAGGGCGAAAACAATGACTTGAACATTCAACCAACTGGCTTGACAGTCATGTTATTTGTTGGCGTCAACGGTGTCGGTAAGACGACAAGTATTGGGAAGTTAGCGAATCAATACCGTGAAGCTGGTAAAAAGGTCTTAATGGCCGCGGCGGATACGTTTAGAGCGGGAGCGATTGATCAGTTAGTTGTCTGGGGCGAACGTGCTCAGGTAGAAGTTGTTCGTGGCAAGGCGGGAGGTGATCCTGCGGCTGTTGTGTACGATGCGATCGAGAAAGCGCAGGAGCAACAGGCGGATATTTTATTAGTGGATACTGCCGGACGCTTACAAAATAAAGTAAACTTGATGAATGAGTTAGAAAAAATCAAGCGAGTGATTCAACGTGAAATCCCTGATGGTCCTCATGAGGTGATGCTAGTAGTTGATGCGACGACTGGTCAAAATGCCATGGTTCAAGCGAAGCAATTCAAGGAAACGACGAATGTTACGGGGCTTGTTTTGACTAAATTGGACGGCACGGCTAAAGGTGGGATGGTTTTGGCGATTCGAAATGAATTACATCTGCCTGTTAAATTAGTTGGTTTAGGTGAAGGGATTGACGATCTACAGCCGTTTAATCCAAGTGACTTTATTAATGGCATGTTTAAAGAATTATTGACAAATGATTAAAGTAACAGCATGGTTTTTGAGGGTTTTTAGCCGTCAAACCATGCTGTTTTTTTGTCTATATCTCTAAAAGTAGAAAAGAGAATTTAACTTAATTATGAGGGACAAAGTCTGGTGCATCGATTTTATCAATTTCTTGAAAAGGAGCTAAGGTTGAAATCATTAGAATTGGTTCATTGTAATTATTTTTTACGTAGTGAACTTCCTTAGGGGCAATATGAATGAATTGTCCTTTTTCTAAAGTAATCTTTTTCTCGTCAACATAAATATCAATTTTCCCTTCAATAACATAAAAATTTTCTTCCATGATATTGTGGTAATGAGCGGGGAAATCTTGTCCTGGATTAAACCGAACCACAGCAAAATTGGAACGAGGTCCTTTCATCAGGTATTTTGGTCCACTGTCACCGAAGCGATAGTCTTTTTCTTTTTCATCAATATAAAACATATTTCCACACCTTTCTATTTTACGCCTGGCGCAATCCACATATGCTTAGTCAATCCTTGATCGCTCAGGGATAACTGTGACTGATAGATTTTTTGCCAATCTGCGTATACCTTCTTGTAAATTTTATGATTTGTTTGATCAGGATAGAAGTGTTTATCCCATTTAATAAAGGCCTCTGTTTCAGTTAAATCATGATAAATACCTACGCCGATGCCAGCTAAGAAGGCTGCACCTAATGCTGTCGCTTCTTTGACGACAGGTGTTTTAATGGTTTTACCAGTAATATCTGAGATGATTTGGCACCAGCTAGTGTTGTTAGAGGCGCCACCTGCAAAAATTATAGTTGCTGGACTTTGCCGTGTTAAGGAATCAATGTATGACAAATGCCCATAGGTTACAATTCCAGCACTTTCCATGATGGCTTTATAGAAAGTGTATTTGTTAAACTTTTCTGAATCTAATGAAAAGTTAGTGAATGTTGGTGCGCAATGTTTTAAATTCAAGAAGTTCATTTCGTTTGAGAAAAGCGCATACATTCCATTGCATCCAGCTGGAATTGTTGAGGTGTGCTCATCGAGTAAAGAGTAAACGTCAGTTCCTGTGGATATGGCTTGTTGTTTTTCATTTTGACAAAAGGCATCTCTAAACCAACGCATGGCTAAACCGGGATTCCAGGCGATTGATTCGAATTGCCAAATGTTATTGATTGCGTGGCAATTGAGTCTAACTCGATGAGAAGGGTCAGGTGCTGGCTTATCCACATTAAATTCATATTGCCAAAAGCTTCCACCGAAAAGAGCGGCCTGATTCTTTTTTGTTGCTCCAACTCCGATTGATCCTAATTGGGCATCTCCACCTCCAGCAATAACGGGAGTATTAGGTAAAAGCCCTGTTAATTTGGCTATATTATTAGTCACTCCACCAATTTGATAACCGCTTTCAATTACAGGTGGGAAAATATTGTCTTTGAGGTTGACTTGTTTGGCTATTTTTTTGTCCCATGATCGTTCTTCTAGTGAAAAAAGACCTGTTGTGCTAGCGTTACTTGGCTCGGTGGAAAGGATTCCTGTGAGTTTGTAGGTAATCCAATCGTTGAGCATATTAATAGTGCGCATTTTGCTATAAATTTCTGGTTCATTCTTTTTTACCCAAAGTAATCTTGGAATGGCGCTCAGGGCGAAAGAGTGTCCGGAAATTTGATAGAGCTCTTTTTCTAGTGAAGGATAGTTGTTTTTAAGGTCGACGGCCTCTTGCTGGCTTCTGGCATCTACATTAGAAAACGCTAACAGTTCATGACCTGCCTCATCGTATAGAACGAAGCC
This sequence comes from Vagococcus sp. WN80Y, assembly GCF_059621045.1. Classification (NCBI taxonomy): domain Bacteria; kingdom Bacillati; phylum Bacillota; class Bacilli; order Lactobacillales; family Enterococcaceae; genus Vagococcus; species Vagococcus sp. WN80Y. Next base: position 24,087 of record NZ_JCAQHY010000141.1, on the reverse strand, counting down.
TTCACGCATAGTGGTGGTGCTTATGGCGGCGATTTCTTCGGCAGAAATACTTGATGTTATCAGTAATTCGCGAATACATTCAGTAATTATTAACCAATTTTCTTTACAATTAAAGTTAATGCTACCTGGATAACGAGGGTCCGGTAAATGATGCCATTCTCGTTGAGCAATGGCTTTTTGATTTCCGAAGAAATCAAAAGCGACTGCCCTAAAACTACCTGTTCCTCCGTCTAAAGCGAGAAGAAACCTTTTGTTCATAATATTAATCCTCCTTAATTAATTCTCTTGCTGTTTCTTCATTTGTGATGAGGGTGTTGATATATCCCCCTTTAAGAGCAGCTTTGATAGCAGCGGTCTTACTTTTGCCAGCAGCAACCCCGATGATATTATCGAAAGACTTGACTTTATCTAAGCTAATCCCCACCAATTTTTTTTCGATGTCTGATTCAACTAATTGTCCCTCTTTGTTAATAAAATGCATTAGAACATCTCCAACCGCTCCTTTCATTTCTAACTTAACAAAGTCGTTTTTACTCAGGATATCTGATTTGATGATTGTGGCCTCGTCATCCATGCCGCCGATACCTACAACGCTTATATTAGCTAAGTTAGTCATTTCCATGATTTCTTTAATGGGGTCCTCTAATAAAATACTCTTCGCTGTTTGTTCAGAGCTCATCAAAAGTGGTGAGGGAAGTAAATAGAGTTGAGCATTAAAAATATTAGATTTATTATTTGGTAAATATGGGGAAACCCCACCTGTCATTGAAATGATTGATAATCTTTTATCAGATATATTAGCTAAGTTGTTAACGATTCGTCCTAAAGTATCACCATATCCCATGTTGATATAAGCGTTGTCACTAATCATGTCATTGATATACATTGCCGCCGCTTGAGCGATGGATTCGTTGATATTATCTTGATCACTTGTTGGGACGATAAAAACATCTTTTAAGCCAAATGTTGTCATTAATGTTTGCTCGGTTTCAATTTTCTCGCGATCTGCAACTGGAATTTTGAATTGAATTAGATTTAATGCTCGAGCTTCTTCTAGCATTTTAATTACCTTCAAACGCGTTATTCCGATTGAATCAGCGATGCTTTTTTGAGTCATACCTTCTATATAGTACATCCAGACTACTTTAGTGAGTAAGGATCTTTCGTACATATTGGCTATTTCTTTATTAGTCATAAAATTCCTCTTTCTATACTTTTGTGATATAATTATAACAAATGTTTATAGTTAAATCAAGAAGTTTATAATTATCAAAAATTACATGTTGACATATAAGCGGTTTCAATATAAACTGAGGTCAAGAAGTTAGCAATCATTTGTTACAAAAGTTTTAGTTTATATTCAAAAGTTTGAAACTTGAGTTAAAAGCTGAGACAAAAGTTATTGAAGGAGGTTGTTATTATAATGAAACAAACACCCTTATTGAATTGCCAAGATATTTCAAAATCTTTTGGTAAGAACCATGTACTAAAAGGAATTGATATGCGCTTGTATGCTGGAGATGTATTGGCAATTATTGGAGGAAACGGAGCAGGAAAAAGTACTTTAATGAAGATTATTATGGGAATTTATCGGTGTGATAGAGGGAATCTGACTATTGATGGTGTTGTTCTAAAAAAATTCACCCCATCGGCAGCACTCTCTAATGGTGTTTACTTAGTTCCGCAGGAGCCAATGCTTTTTTCAAACATGACAATAGAAGAGAATGTTTTATTAGGGCTTGATGGCAAGAAAGCTGATAATAAGAAACGATTACAACATTTAATAACAGAGTTAGGATGGAAATTAGACATACAGCGACAAGCAACAACTTTATCAATTGCAGAGCAACAATTAGTTGAGATAATTAAAGGGTTGATCCGGAATTCTAAAATATTGATTTTGGATGAACCGACAAGTTCTTTAACGTTTAATGAAATTCAATCACTATTTGAAATTGTTGATAAGTTAAAAAGTAAAGGAGTTGGAATTATTTACATTACTCATAGACTAAATGAGGTTTTCGAAATCGCTAGTCGAGTAGCGATTATGAGAGATGGAAAGATTACATCAGAAGGAAACGTGAGTGAGTTTACTAATCAAAAATTGATTCAAGCGTTGTTGCCAGATGATGTAGAACTGAAAGTTGAAAATAGGAAAACAATGGCGAATAAATCTAGTGATGAAGTGATTTTTAAGATTGATGGTTTGTCTGGTCATGGTTTTGCTGATATTGAATTAGACGTTCGAGCAGGAGAAATACTCGGATTGGCAGGCGTTGTTGGCGCAGGACGAACGGAGCTGGTTGAAACTATTTTTGGAAGAGATAAAGTGAAGAAAGGCAAGGTTTATGTTTCAGGGGTAGATATAACTGGAATGACTACTAAACAAGTGATTGAATCAGGATTAAATTATGTTCCAGAAGATCGATTCAAAAATGGCATTTTTAGAATTAGTGACATTGGGATGAATATTTCATCTGCTTCCTTAAGTTCGATGGGGAAAGTATTTATTAATCGTAACTATGATCGATTGCTTTACAAAGAGTATCAACAATCATTTGTGATTAAGGCTACTGGAATCGATCAAGAGATTGGGGCTCTTTCAGGAGGCAATCAACAAAAAATTGTTATTGCACGAGCGTTAGCTTCGGTTCCTAAAATATTGATATTAGATGAACCGACTCGTGGGATAGATGCAGGTGCTAGAGAAGATGTCTATAAAATTATCTATAAGCTTAAGGAGCAGGGGGTAGCTATTTTATTAATCTCTTCGGATATGGAAGAAATAGTTCAATTATCTGATCGGGCTCTTACAATGTATCGTGGGAGAATTAATCAAGAATTTAATATGACAGACATTACTCCCGATAATTTAATGAGTGCGGCATTCGGTGTAGTGAAAGAGGTGGTCTAATTGAAAAAAATGATTAAATCAAGAGAGTTTATGTCAGTAATTGTAATCGTTTTAATTTTTTTGATGGTGGGGATGTTTAACTCTAGTTTTCTTGGGAGTAAGAATATTTTTCAAACAATTAATGGTAGTGTTGTATACGCACTTGTAGCGATTGGAATGGCCTTTGTTTTATTTATTGGTGAAATAGATGTATCAATCGGTGCAACATTGGGATTTTCTGCCGCTCTAGCAGGGAATTTCATTACTCAAGGACAATCTATTTTTATAGCGTTAGTTGCTGCGGTGATTTTTGGAGCATTTGTCGGAATAGTTAATGCACTAGGAGTTCTTTACTTCAAAATACCTTCAATAATTATGACGCTTGGAACTAATGGCATTGTGCGTGGGTTAATTTATGTTTATACGGGCGGTAAATGGATAGAAAATTTACCTTTAGGATTTAAAAGGTTGGCTCAGAAAGACTTATTTGGAACAGTCTCTATTTTCTATTTGAGTGTTTTGGTTTTAGCGCTAGTCATTTATATATATACAACACGAACAGATCAAGGTAAGTCTTTTGTAGCGATTGGCGATAATGAAGATGGAGCGAAATTGATTGGAATACCGATTAATAAAACAAAGTTGATTAGCTTCATTACATGTAGTGTTTTAGCAGCTGTTGCTGGCGTACTATACGCTAGTCGTGTCGGATTTATTACACCGACAGCAGGTATGGGTTATGAAATGACGGCGATTGCAGCCTGTGTTATTGGTGGTATTAATCTAAATGGAGGTGTCGGCACTGTTTGGGGAGCTGTTACAGGCTCTATCATTATGGCCTCAATTAGTCGAGTATTAGTTTTCTTAGGCTTCCCTTCAACGTTTGATAATACTATTACAGGCTTAATACTGATTTTGATTGTTGTGGTGGGAGCTGTAATGAATAAACGGTCAATTGAAAAATTAAGACAACAGCGTTTAGCAGCAAAAATTGAATGAACGTTGATAGATGTATGAGGCCTGCCGTAGTCGAACTATCAGATTGCTTTTTCTGGGACTAATAGATAGTTTGAGTGTTGTTGAAGAATGGGCAAAATGGTTGTCAGATAGTTGAGGAGGAATAGTGATGGAAATGATAAACAATAACTTGGAGAAACAACGCCCCAAAATTAAGTTAACGTGGCGGTGGGAGTATTTTTTAATCGCCTTATTAATTGGAGAGATGATTATTTTTGGAGCAATTAATCCGAGGTTTTTGAATCCTGTCGTTTTCTTAGGAAGTATCAATGATTTTATGCCGATTTGTATTATTTCTTTGGCCGTAACGTTTGTCATGATAACAGGCGGAATTGATATTCAAGCTGGCTCGATTGTGGGGCTAACTTCAATTTCAATAGGCTTACTTTGGCAAGAATTTGGTTTAAATATTTGGTTAGCTAGTTTACTAGGAGTGTTAATTGGAGCGGCTAGTGGGTTATTTAGTGGAGCGCTTATTGCTAATACAGATGTTCAACCAATGGTTATAACTTTAGGCGGCTCCTTTCTTTTTTCAGGTCTGGCTTTAGCAGCAACCAGCATTAGTTCAGTAGAATCATACAAAGGCATTAGTGGTTTTCCAGAGCGTTTCACTCATCTTTTTCGTGGAAGTGTTTTGGGAATTCCTAATCAAGTTATCTTGTTTTTAGTTCTTATTATCTGTTGTTATGTCTTACTACATAAGACTCAATATGGGCGCAAAATATTTTTGATTGGTGTTAATCGCAATTCTGCCGAGTATTCTGGGATTAAAACAAATGGGATTATTATGAGTACGTACATGATTTCAGGGATTAGTGCCGCAATAGCTGGAATTGTTTTGACTGGGTATCTGGGGACGGCAAAAGCAGATTTTGGTAAAGAGCTCACTTTACCTATTATTACAGCTGTGGTTTTAGGTGGAACGCTAAATACAGGAGGAAAAGGTCATGTTATAGGGACAGCGCTTGCTTCAGTTGTAATTGGTATTATGCGTTTTGGTTTGTCAATGTCGGGAGTGAATACTCAGTATTTAGATATCCCAGTTGGAATTTTACTGATTGTATCACTGATTTTACGATCGTTTATTGATGGTGGAATTATTAAAAATGTCTTTAATAAAATTATGAATAAAAAGGAGAATTAGAATGAAGCATAAAAAGTTAATGAGTATGGCAGTTTTAGCTGTTTCTTCGATCTTGATTGGAGGGTGTTCAGGAGCATCAGATGAGGCAGGAGGAAAAAACAAGGGAGCAGAAGATGGCAAGTTAGTTGTTTTTGTACCAAAGTTAACAGGGAATGCCTTCTTTGAATCGGGCAATGACGGTGCTCAAGAGATGGCTAAGAAGAATGGCTTTACAGTAAAGTATGATGGTAATCCAGAAGCTTCTGTAGCCAATCAAGTGACGATTATCAACAATGCCATCCAACAAGGGGCAGATGCAATTTCGGTTTCAGCAGTTGACGCAACAGGGCTAGACGATGTTTTAAAGCAGGCGAAGAAAGCTGGTGTAGCTGTTACGACATGGGATTCAGATGTGTCAGTAGATGCTCGATCGTTGATGGTTTCTCAAGGGACGCCAGAGCAGTTGGGGCAAATGTTAGTTGATATGGGAAATGACGGGCTAACCAATCGAGGAAAGGATCCCAAAAAAGATAAAATCAAGTATGTTTGGCACTACTCGCAATCAACTGTAGCAGATCAAAATTCTTGGCAAAAAGCAGGTGAAGAGTACATTAAAAAGAACTTCCCTAACTGGGAAAATGTGGCCCCAGATAATTATTACAGTGAACAAAATGCAGAGAAGGCGATTACAGTAGGGGAAGCAATTCTTTCAGCTCATAAAGACATTGACTTGATTATTGCCAATGATTCAACAGCTTTGCCAGGACAATTACAGGCTGCTCAAAATAACAAATTAACAAAAGACGATATCACGATTACTGGGTTTGCTTCACCTAATTCGATTAAGGACTACGCGAAGGCTAATGTTCTGGATCGATGGGGGTTATGGGATGTCACTATTCAAGGAGGGATGGCAGTTTATTTGGCTAATTATCTTGCCTCAGGTAATGAGGTGAAAGTCGGTGATAAAATTGATATTCCAGATATCGGTGAAGTAGAGGTGTTAAATAACAGTGTGTTAGATCCTAAAGCAAAAGATCTTGAGGATTCTGGAGTTGTAGTATTACCTGAACGAACCGTTTATACGGTAGATAATGTAGATGATTACAACTTTTAGAAAATAAATTAATTAATGGAGGATTATCATGGCAGATTTAGATGGTTTAAAAGTAGCAAAGGATTATCATTTAGACAAAGAATTTAATGTAGGCGGTGATTTTCATGTAAAGGGAGCTGCTCATTTGGATTGGGGAATGAAGAAACGTTTAACGAATATTTTTAACCCAGTAAGTGGAAAAACAGTGATGTTTGCATTTGATCATGGCTATTTTATGGGATCGACGGCTGGATTAGAGAGACTAGATGTTATTATTCCAGAAGTGATTGATGAAGTAGATGTTTTGATGGGGACACGGGGTGCGTTAAGAACTAGCGTGAACCCTGCTATGACTAAAGGAATTGCCTTAAGAACAACTTCAGGTTCGACTATGTTACAGGATGATTTAAGTTTTGAAATAAACGCTGTAGATATTGAAGATGCTGTCAGAATGAATGCTGATTGTATGGCGGTTCAGACATTTATTGGAGCAGATGGTCAATTATCAAGTTTAGATAACCTATCGCAGACAGTTAATCATGGTATTCGTCATAGCATTCCTACTATGGGAGTGATAGCTGTTGGGAAAGATATGGAAAGAACGGATCGCTTCTTCAAGTTAGCAACAAGAGTTGTAGCAGAGCTAGGGGCTAATATCGTTAAATCTTATTATTGTGAGAATTTTTCAGAAGTTGTTTCTGCTTGTCCTGTGCCAATAGTTGTTGCTGGCGGGAAAAAATTATCAGAGCAAGATGCGTTAACATTAGCTTATAATGCCATTAGTGAAGGTGCGGCTGGATTGGATATGGGAAGAAATATTTTTCAAAGTCATAACCCGAAAGCTATGGCAGTCTGTATTGCTAAAATTGTACACGAAACCTATACGGATAAAGAAGCATTTGAGTTGTACACAGATTTAGTTAACAGATAGTTGAGGAAGTGAAAAGCAAGGCTTAGATTAATGTACTTTACCCTTCTTTTGTATAAAACAAAGATTTCTTGTGAAAGTCATTTGAAAGTGTTACACTGAAATAGAAAAAGAGTCGTGCGCTAACACGACTCTTTAACCACAGAGCTAACCGTTCTAAGAACGGTAGCAGAAATTAACAAAAAGACCTGTCAACTCCGGCTAAAGAGTTTTATTGACGGTCTTTTTTGCTGTGTTTATTACTGATCTTTAGTATAAGATTTAGAAATGAAATGATAAACATTCCAAATCCAAACATTAGACCAATTGCTTCAGCTACACTCACAAGGCACCTCCCTTTCTTTGGATTTAATGATACGTTCATAAGCATCACACTCCTTTGAATAGGATTTGCCACCGACTTAAAACCACTCTGTTTTCTTAGTATAACAGTCTTTCCTTAGAAAACCATTCTTTTTTAGTTAAGGTAGTTTAGAAGCATTAAGGTGTTCTTTTAGTTAAGTAACAACGGATCAATTAATTGTTAGCTAGCGACTCTTTTATGATAAAAAAATAATTAGTGTTTTAAGCGCGAGGATATTTTTTATCGAGGGAAACTTGAAGCGTTGGGAATGAGTCAAGTCACCCTTCATTACATGTTAATAGTTGTAAATCAATTAACAGCATTTTATTTAGGACAATGCTATAATCAGTTCAAAGAGTACAAAATTATAGAGGTGAATTTAATTAGATGAAGACATTACAAACAGCATTGAGTAAAGATAAAATTAGCGCGTTATTTAAAGAAGCGCGTTTTGGAATAGAAAAGGAAAGTCAGCGGGTGACACTAGAGGGAAAGCTGGCTACGACGGATCATCCAAGCACCTTAGGAAGTCGTAATTTCCATCCATCTATTCAAACCGATTTTAGTGAAACCCAGCTAGAATTAATCACGCCAGTTGCTAATTCGCCACGGGAAGCTTTGGAACATTTGGCGGCCATCCATGAAGTGGCCTTGCGTTCTATGAATAAAGATGAGATGCTCTGGCCGTTAAGTATGCCACCAGCCTTGCCTGAAAAGGATGAAGATATTATCATTGCGAAGCTGGAACGCTTCGAAGATGTTCTTTATCGACGCTATTTAGCGCGTTCGTATGGGAAACGCAAACAGATGGTAAGTGGTATTCATTATAATTTTGAGTTTTCTCCAGAGATGATTGAGCGACTTTATGCGGAGCAGACAGCTATTATTGATTTTGAGTCATTTAAAACAGAAGTTTATTTGAAAGTGTCCCGTAATTATTTGCGTTATCGGTGGTTTATCACCTATTTATTAGGAGCCTCACCACTATCTGAGGATGGTTATTTCACTGGCTGTGACACAGATATTCCTGATGAACCTGTGCGTAGTATTCGTAACAGTAAGTTTGGGTATACAAATCATGACGATGTTTTTGTTTCTTATCGGTCAATTCAAGCGTATGTGGAGGAAATAGAAGCCTTAGTGGACCAAGGGGTTATGTCTGAGGATAAAGAATTTTATTCGCCTGTAAGATTAAGAGGTGGGAAAAAGGTCTCTGATCTGAAAGATTATGGGGTGCAGTATATGGAGGTTCGTAATATCGATAACGATCCTTTTGCGCCTTATGGTATTACGGAGGCTAACATCGAATTTATTCAATTATTTTTGATGTACATGCTTTGGTTGGATAATGAAGGTGCCGATAAAGATCAGTTATTGCGTGATGGCGATCGCTTAAATAATCAAGTGGCACTAGAAAATCCACTGAGTCAGACGGAGCTGCGGTCAGAAGGGTTAGAGCTGATCGAAGGAATGAAAGAGATGGCTCAGGCTATTAAGTTGCCAGAGCGATTGAAGGAAATGATTGCTGAGGCAGCCGATTATTTTGAAGATCCCACTAAGACTTTGTCAGGTAAGTGGTTAACACAGGTCGCTGAGGGAGAGAGCCAGCATGACCTTGCTTTGGAAAAAGGGCGCGCTTATCATGAAAAAGCATGGGAGAAGCCGTACCAGCTAGCAGGTTTTCGTGATATGGAATTATCCACTCAGTTGTTGATGTTTGATAGTATGCAGATGGGGATAGACGTAGAAGTACTAGATCGTCATGATCAGTTTTTAAAGCTAAGGTTTGGCAAGCATGTTGAGTATGTAAAAAATGCCAATATGACAAGTAAAGATACCTATGTTGTACCTTTGTTGATGGCAAACAAAACAGCGACGAAAAAAGTATTAGCAAGAGCAGGCTTTCAAGTACCAGGTGGCAAAGAATTTGCGACGATGGAAGAGGCGCTTGCGAGCTACGGTTATTTCGCTGAGCGAGGAATTGTAATTAAGCCTAAATCGACAAACTACGGAATCGGTATCTCTGTATTTAAAGAGGGCGCTAGTTTTGAGGATTATCAAGCCGGGCTTAGGATTGCATTTAAAGAAGATACCGAGGTCTTAGTGGAGGAATTCTTACCAGGGACTGAATACCGCTTTTTTGTTATTAATGGTCATGTAAAAGCTATCTTGCTACGGATTCCAGCAAATGTCACAGGAGATGGCAAGCAGACGATCGCTCAATTGGTCGCCGAGAAAAATCAAGACCCACTACGTGGCAGTCATCACCGATCACCTTTGGAGCTGATTCAACTAGGGGAGTTGGAAAAACTCATGTTGAAGGAGCAGGGCTATACAGTAGAGGATGTTTTACCAGAGGGAGTCATTGTCTACTTGCGCGAAAATTCGAATGTGAGTACGGGCGGAGATTCGATCGATATTACGGATGACTTTGATGATAGCTACAAGCAAATTGCCGTAGAGGCTGTAGAAGCGCTGGGGGCTAAAATTAGTGGGATTGATTTGATTATTCCAGATAAGACGATTCCAGCGATTCGTGATAGTCGCGCCTATGGGATTATTGAAGCTAACTTTAATCCAGCAATGCACATGCACGCTTATCCTTTTGCTGGTCAGGGGCGTCGACTGACTCAAGATGTGCTGCACTTACTATTCCCAGATTATCATTCTTATTAATCTGGATATATTATAGACGCTTATAAATAAACACTGAAAACGAGAAATTCTGGTTTTTGGTGTTTTTTTATGATTCGATGGCATTCTAATTGCTCGAATATAGACAAAATAGTATGATAAGAGAGAAGAAGGTGATGGGATGGAAGCAATTAGTAATTATGTTAAGTCTTTTGATGGAACCTCATTATTTTATCAAACATACGGCGAGGGTGATGTGCTGATTCTCCTTCATGGAAATGGTGGTAGTTCCAGTTATTTTAAAAATCAAATCGCGACATTTAGTCGTTATTTTAAAGTGATCGCAATGGATAGTAGAGAGCATGGAAAATCTGGTAATAAAGAGAATTACTTATCGTTTCGCTTAATGGCACAGGATATTTTAGCCATTTGTCGGCAAGAAAGGGTAACCCGAGTTAGTTTATTAGGCTTCAGTGATGGCGCCAATTTGGCTATGACTTTTGCTGTATTGTATCCAGATTACGTTGATAAGTTGGTGCTAAACTCAGGTAATCTGGCACCAGAGGATCTAACTTGGTGGACGCGAAAACTTTCTCAGCTAGGGTTTGGCTTGACCTCTTTAGTCGCGAGAATCTCCAAGTTAGCGGCTCATTTTTCGCGCTTACTTGGCCTAATCGTCAAGCCACTGGATATTACTAAAAAGGATTTAAGTCATCTGACTCAGCCTACATTGGTGATTGCAGGTGAACGTGATAGCATTAAGATTAGTCATACGGAAGCGATCGCCAAGGCACTTCCTCAAAGTGAATTAGAAATAGTTCCGAAGGTTGGGCATGCGTTAGCCAAAAAGCGACCAGACTTTTTTAATCAGCGTGTGTTACGATTTTTAACTAAAAATAAAAGCAAATAGAAAGGTGATGTGACATGTCTCAATTAGTAGCATGGTTTAAAAAGCGTGCCCAACTATTAAAACTCTTATTTTTAATCTCTGTCAGTGTGATTGTGGTGCGTGAGGTAGTATCGATTGCCAAAACGACGTCCTTGAATCAGTTACAAGAAGTTCTCGCGACACTAAATCCCTTAGCAGTTGTTTTAATGGCAGTGATTGGGTGTGTGGCGGTGATTCCAATGCTGTTTTATGATGTTATTTTAACGAATCTATTACCAGAAAAACGGCCATTGCCCTATGTCATTCAAACAAGCTGGATTACTAATACAATCAATAATCTGTGTGGCTTTGGTGGGTTGATCAGTACTGGACTTCGGACGCAGTTCTATGGTAAAAAAGTAGCAGGGAAAGACTTTCTAAAGGCCTTGTCAAAGGTATTGTTATTTTTTATGTCAGGTCTTTCTCTCTATTGTTTGATTTCCTTAATACTAGTCTGGGTTGGTCAAGGTAACCCTTATTTACAGAAGTACTGGGTATGGTTAGCAGGAGGGAGTCTTTACTTTCCAGTAGTACTAATCGTGACACACCGTAGCCAAGCTGATTTTTTTGATGATTTGACCCTAAAAATTGAGAGTCAATTAGTAGGCGCGTCTTTTTTAGAATGGACGGGAGTCTTGGTGACTTTTGTCAGTATTGGCAAGCTAATGGGAATAGACTTTTCGCTAACACAAGTGATACCGCTATATATCGCTTGTTCGATTATCGGAATGATCTCCATGATACCGGGGGCTTTAGGTAGCTTTGATGTTATGATGCTACTTGGCCTAGCAAATTTAGGAATTCCTCATGGAACCGCCGTAATTTGGATTTTATTGTACCGTTTATTCTATTACTTGATTCCCTTTATAATCGGGTTACTACTTTTAAGTCATAATTTGGGTGAACAATTCAATCAGCGGTATAATGGGATTCCAAAAGAAGCGGCTAGTAAGCTTGCTCACTATGCCTTGGTTACATCGCTCTATTTTTCAGGAATCTTACTGGTACTATCGGCGACGATTCCAGAGGCTTTCAATGATTACCCTGTGATTGGTAAATTGAATCCAGCTTCCTTTCACTTTTTGACACAAACACCAAGTCTTTTTATTGGGTTTTTACTATTGGCAATGGGTCGCGGAGCGGCTCAAAAGGTCAAAAAGGCGTTTATGCCGACGGTTATCTTGTTAAGTGGGTCTATTTTATATGTGATTTGGAAAGAATTCTCTTGGGCATTGGTTGTTATTTTAGCCTTGGTTTTAGTTTTTGTGATGCTGTCTAAGAGTCAATTTTATCGTGAAAAATTAGTTTACTCATGGGAGATGCTGACGGTAGATAGTCTTTTATACAGTGGGTTGGGCTTCTTATATGTGATTATTGGGGTGTATAATTTGCCTCATCGACATCACCGTGTTACTCACAACTTTCTAATTTTCCCTTCCGAGCACTTGTGGTTTTTAGGGTTAGTGACGATCGTGCTAACCGCCACATTAGTGTTGGCCTTTATCCGTTATTTATCTAAAAGCGAGCTGACTTTAGGGGAACAGGTCAATGAGGAGAAAGTAAAAGCGTTACTGGGAAAATATGGAGGCAATGAAACCAGTCAGCTAATCTTTTTAGGGGATAAGGAGCTGTTCTTTTATGAAGTAAAAGGAGAGCCAGTGGTGTTATTTCAATATAAAGTAAAAGTGGATAAATGTATGGTGATGGGAGAACCGATAGGCGATCCGGCTTATTTTTTACCTGCCATTGAAGCTTTTGTTGAAGAGGCTGATCGCTTGGGCTATCGTTTAGTTTTTTATGAAGTTCAAGAATCATTTGTGATGCTACTACATGAGCATGGCTTTGACTTTTTAAAAATGGGAGAAGAAGCGTATGTTGAGGTTCAGACCTTTACTATTTCAGGTAAAAAATTGAAGGGCGTTCGCTCATTACTTAATAAAATGGAACGTGAAAACTTCACCTTTGAGTTACTAGAGCCGCCTTTTTCAGGCGAGCTATTGACAGAATTACGGCAAATATCTGATGAGTGGCTAGGAAATCAACCAGAGAAAAGTTATTCTATGGGGTATTTTGACGACGAGTATCTAAGTCGTGCACCGATTGCAGTGATAAAAAATGAAGCTGGGCAATGTGTGGCGTTTGCTAATATTATGCCAACGTATAATAAGGAGCAACTAACCATTGATTTGATGCGACATCATCGTGAGGCACCATCTGGTGTGATGGATGCGCTATTTACTAATTTATTTGAGGTTGCTAAGGAGCAAGGCTACGAGTATTTTAATATGGGGATGGCACCGCTAGCGAATGTTGGTTATGCAAGAAATAGTTTTTTCCAAGAGCGAGTGGCTCACTATATTTATGAATACGGCACTCATTTCTACTCCTTCCAAGGCCTCCGAAATTACAAAAGCAAGTATGCGAGTCGGTGGGTCGCAAAATACACGGCGTATCCTAAAAATAGCTCGTTGATCTATACGTTGATTCAGTTGCTAGTATTGGTGAATGCGCCAAAGGACAGTAAATAATAGTTAATTAGAGCGTTATCCGAGGAAAACTTGGCTAACGCTTTTTGGTTTGTCTTCAAATAAGCGAATTAAATTTTGTTAAAGCTTAGAGTATTCTGCAGAAGAGGCAGGAAAAATGAGTATAATTAATAAAAATGAATGGAGAGTGAGAAGTGAACGTGAGAGATCGAATAGTTTATGGTGGCTTGGCTCTAGTGACGATGGTCGCTGGGCTACTGTCGCGTCAGTTTGCCCCTTTTTTACCAGAAACTGTGAATGATTATTTGGGAGATAGCCTATGGGCTTTGATGATCTTTTGGGGATGTTGCTGCTTATTTCCAAGAATGAAGCAACTGAAGCTCGTGTTAGTCGCCTTGGTTTTTTGTTACGTAATAGAGGTTAGCCAACTGTATCACCCAGAGTGGCTTGAGCAGATAAGAAGAACGACTCTTGGTGGCTTGATTTTGGGGTACGGGTTTCTTTGGCGGGATTTAGTGGCGCATACGATTGGGGTATCAGTAGGCGCCTTAGCTCGAATGGCACGATTACCTTATAATCGCCGTGAATCAACTAAAGGGTGAGTTAGTTGAGCTCACCCTTTAGTTGTTCTATTAAACACTGAGATTTACTTAGACCTTTTTGACAATTTCTTTTGACTGACTTAAGCGTTCAATAGTACTATCATAATGCCTAGAAGCGTAGGCTGAAAATAGAATATCGACTGTAAAAAGCTGAACCAACATGGAACTGGATGCCGAACTTCGTAATACAGCTTCACCACCACTGGCTGTTTCAAGAATCACATCTGCAATTTTGCCTAACCGTGAATTAGTTGAATGGGTCATAACAACTAGATCGATACCTTTTTCCTTAGCAATTTCCCCTAAGTGAATCAGTTCTGACTTCTCACCAGAGTTGGAAATGGCAAAAAATAGTCCCTTAGAAGGATTGGTGACTAAAGAGGTAGCCATTAAATGATAATCCTTGGAAAAAAAGACATTTTTACCGATTCTTGTTAATTTTTGAAAAATATCCTCGGCGACAAGTCCAGAAGCACCAATACCATAAGCATAAATTACCTGAGCCTCATCCATCATCGTCATGGCTCGTTCGATCATAGTATCATCTAGTTTTGTGATCGTTTCTTTAAACGCATTCTCGACTTTAAAATGTAGTTTCTTTTTAATCTGAGAAATTTCTTCATCTTTGACAATATCGGTGTGCAATTCCTCAGTGATTTGAGGCAAATTAGTTGATAGCTGTAGCTTTAGATCAGTAAAGCCTTCCAACCCTAATGAGTGGCATAGACGAACTATAGTTGCAGGGCTAGATTTAGCCTTTTTTGATAAAGTTGTGACATTCATGTGAATGACGTCAATGGAGTTGGCTAAGATCCATTCTGCGAGTTTTTTTTCAGCTTTGGCTAAACTTCCGAGTCTTTCTTGAATGATAAATAATATATTGTTTGGCATGTTTTTCACCTCGTTTCTATCATACACTGTAAAAAAAAGACATACAATCAAAAATTCTGATTATATGTCTTTTTACTAAGTCTGTTTTAACCTATAAATTCGATGAGAAAGGTTAGTTGCCTAACTGCATTTCTTTAGTAGTTCCGAAGAAATAAGTGGCGATAAATCCACCTGCGTAACCGGCTAAAAGACCGAGGACATAACCAAACCAGTGGCCATTAGCAATGAGTGGGATTAAAGCAACACCACTTGGGCCCACTGAGGTTGCGCCAATATTGCCGATAAGTCCGAGGACGCCACCGCCAATACCGCCACCAATACAAGCTGTAATAAATGGACGGCCTAATGGTAGGGTTACGCCGTAAATCAAGGGTTCGCCAATGCCTAAGATTCCAACAGGCAAAGCCCCTTTAATTAACTCAACTAAGCCTTTATTTTTGTAACATTTTACCCATAAAGCAATGGCTGCTCCAACTTGACCAGCTCCGGCCATAGCTAGGATTGGCAATAATAAAGTGCTGCCAGTTTGCTCGATCATTTCTAGATGAATTGGCGTTAAAATTTGATGCAGGCCAAACATAACCATTGGCAAGAAAGCAGCGCCTAATACGAAACCAGCAAAGGCTCCACCAACATTTAAAACAGAGTTAATCACGCCAACAAGTGAATTAGAAATCGCACCTGCAATTGGCATAATCAAGAAAATAGTCGTCAATCCCATAACTAATAACGTAATGGTAGGGGTTACAATAATATCAATTGAATCAGGAATGACTTTACGCAATGTTTTCTCAATAAAGGACATCACCCAAACAGCGAAGATTACGCCGATAATGCCACCTTGTCCAGCTGTTAGGCTACCACCAGTAAAAATATTAGGCAAAGGTGCCTCGATATTCATACCCGTTAGTAAAGTTACGCCACCGATAACCCCACCTAAGCTAGGCGAAGCGCCAAATTCCTTAGCACTGTTCATACCGACGTAAATGACTAGATAACCGAAAACCCCATTTTTGATAATGTTCATAACGGTGACAATATTTACCTATGTATCCCCAGAAATAGTTCCAGCAGTTAGTAAATTACCAACAATTGAGGCAAATCCGCCAATAATACCGGCACCAACAAAGGCTGGGATTAAGGGAACAAAAATATTAGAAATGGCTTTTAGAGCCTTTGACCAAGGTTTCTGGTTTTTGCGCTTAACCTCAGCTTTCATCTCGGCCGCTTTTTGTTCAACGGCCTCTTTCCCACTAGTGGAGCTGTCAGAAGGGAAATCATCACCTAAGTTTACCCCAGCAATGTCCACCATCGCTTGCGCTACTTTATTAACCGTACCCGGTCCTATCACGATTTGAAGGGTATCATCCTCGACGATTCCCATAACTCCATTAACTGCTTTTAGGCCTTCCATATCGACCTTCGAGTAATCCTTGATTCCCATTCTAACCCGTGTCATGCAGTGAACCACTTTTGATACATTTTCTTTTCCACCAACATTTGCATAAATTCCTTTAGCAATATCTTGAATTTTATCTGCCATTTTTGGTCACCCCAACTTTTTTTATTTTAGTGTCTGTCTAATAAACCCATTGCCAGCCACTAATTTCTCCTCGGCTTTTGTTTTTGTTGCCCCTGTCAAAATCATTACGATCGCTACTTTAACATTTTCCTCTGCATCAATAAAGGCTTTTTCTGCCACTTCATAGGAACAGTCTGTGGCTTCCATAATAATCCGCTTTGCTCGTTCGACTAGTTTTTCATTGGTTGGTCGGACATCCACCATCAAGTTTTTATAGACTTTACCGATGCCGATCATAGAGACGGTTGATAGCATATTAAGGACTAATTTCTGTGCGGTCCCTGATTTCAAACGAGTTGAACCAGTTAAAACTTCTGGTCCGACTTCTACTTCAATTGGGAAGCTAGCGTAGCTGCTAATTTCAGCGTCTTTATTACATGAGATAGTGGCGGTTGTGGCGCCAACTTCTGTGGCGTAAAGTAGTCCGCCAATCACGTAAGGCGTCCGACCACTAGCCGCAATTCCAATCACAATGTCATTTTTTGTTAAATTAATCGACACTAAATCATTTTTGCCTAGCTCGCGAGAATCTTCGGCACCTTCAACTGCCACTGTCATGGCACTCATGCCGCCTGCGATTAGACCTTGAACCATTTCAGGATCAGTACCAAAGGTCGGCACACATTCAGCGGCGTCTAAAATCCCAAGTCGTCCACTAGTCCCAGCTCCTGCGTAGATAAGTCGGCCGCCTTTTTTAAAGCTTATCACAATTTGTTGAACGACAGCTTCGATTTGAGGCAGGGCCTTTTCGATTGCAAGGGGCACACGTTTATCTTCCGTGTTCATGATTGTTAGTGTCTCCATGACAGACATTTGATCCAAATTCATTGTGTTCATGTTTCGTGTTTCCGTTGTTAATGAGTCAATATTCATTTTAATTACGTCCTCCTAAATTAAGTGCGACTCTTTTACTGATAAAATTCGTATGTCTGACCAGGTTGAATCCACTCGACTAATTCGAGATGTGCCGGGATCACTTTAGCGACAACATTTACCCGGGGATCAGCTGGTAGTTTCTTTTTTGTTAGTTGCAACTCGCCCATGTATCGCCCGTATAAGTGATTATCCAAAGTAACTGATCCGCGATCTCGTTTGATACAAGACTCTTGATTAATTGTCGGTAACTCTTTAAAGCGCGCTTCTTGACTACGCACCACATCACGAGCATCATCTACACGATTAGTGTGGCTACAGAGGAACAACTCATGATAGTGATCAGTCAATGGCATTACTTGTAAGCTGACAACGTCATCTTGAAAATATCGATTAAATTGCGTCATTGATGAGTGTGAAAGTCGCTCATCGCCGATTGCTACTTCATCGACTAAACAGTCTTTAATTAATTCAATGCCACCTGCAAGTGGCGTTAGTTGACGATGTTTTTCCAAGGTTGGGAGATGCTCGAATAAAGGGCCGCGTAAGGTCTCGTCGCCAGGAACAAAGGCGACAATTTTGAAACCTTGTGACTTTAGCCACTTGTTTCGTTCGACAAAAGACTCTTTTGCTAAACCTGTTTCGTTTCGTGGGTAATAATTGTGCCATAATTCCATCTGAGAAAAATCAGCTTGATGTCGTTTTAGTTCCAAAACTTCTTCAGATGTTAGGGTGCTGGCATTTAATCCGACCATCATTACCTGTGAAACTGAGGCAATGGTTGCCATAGAAATCCCATAATCCATTCGGATACCCGTAATCCCGATTGCTTTCAGGGGCGTGACATCTTCTTCAATTTTAATTCCAATCGCCTCTAGCGCTTTCGCAGAAATATCCACCATCAGGTTGAGATTCAGCTCTTGAGTGGCTTTTCCTAAAGCGTGAATCCGCTTTAAATAAAGAGACGAATCATCTTCTGGAATATGAAGAGAGGTAAAGACAGTATTAAAATTAGCCGACTTCATTTGTGTCATGTACTCATAAGTTGAGTCACTGATGTCTTCATTTAGAAATAGTGAGAAACCTAACATTTTTTCCTCCCTTAATTATTTTTTATTAATTCCTAGCTGATAAGGTCATTATACCTTTTAAGAAATAATATTTCAAGTTTCTGTTTTTTTATCGTTTTAAATGGAATTTTATTCCTTTATAAAATTGAAATAGTCAATTTAGTTGCCAAAAAAACCACTCTTAAGGGGAAAACTCCCCTTAAGAGTGGTTTAATAGTATAAAGCTATTACTGCGTCATTTCTAGCAGTTTATTTTTCAAATCATTTTCCATGTTAGCTAATTCAATTTCAGCGGCACGACGACTTTCTTTACCTTCTTTTTGAATGCGAATGGTTTCTTGAATAGTTTCAACTAAATCATTTTGCGTTTTTTGTAAGGTTTCAATATCGACAATTCCGCGCTCATTTTCTTGAGCAGTCTCAATCGCTGAAATTTTCAACATTTCTGAGTTTTTCTTCAGTAAATCATTGGTTGTTTCAGACACTTGACGTTGCGCAGTAACGGCGTCTTTTTGACGTAATAAAGTTAAGGCAATCGCCACTTGGTTTTTCCATAACGGAATCGCTGTGTTAATTGAGGCTTGAATTTTTTCAGCCAGAGCTTGGTTCGTATTTTGAATCAAACGGATTTGCGGAGCTTGTTGAATCGTGATTTGACGAGCTAAATTTAAGTCATAGGTCCGTTTGTCTAAGCGATCTAAAAATTGATTGAGGTCATTGACTGTTTGGACATCCATCTGATCGCCTGTTTGCTCTGCGTGTTTCATAGCAGCAGGAATTAACTCTCGCTGTAATTCTTCCATCTTCACTTCGCCAGCGGCAATGTAAATATTCAAGGCATCAAAATAGTCTTTGTTTTTATGATACAGTTGCTCAAGCATCACATTATCACTTAGTAAGCCATTTTTTTCCTTGTCTAATTTTACCGCAATTTTATCAATTTGAGCCCCAATTTTTTGGTACTTTGCTGTAATCTCGTAAATGGATTCTTTGACTTTACCAAACATCCGTTTGAAAACATTTGATTCTTGTGCTTGAAGCTCTGAAGGGCTTGCTTCATTTAAGCGATACATTAATTCGTTTAAAGAATCGCCTAAAGGGCCGATGTCTTGATTTTGTACGTGATTTAACATCGAATGAGAGAACTCACCTAGTTTTTGTTGAGCCGCTGCGCCGTAGCTTAAGACAGCTTGGGAATCAGTGACATCAATTTGAGCGGCCAAGTCTTTCGCTTGTTTTTGTCGATCCGCTGGTAGGCGGTCTAACAATTTAGGCGCTTCTTTCAAATTTGATAATTCATTAATTTCATTTGTTTGAGCGCTCGTTAACGTTGCATTTGTTGGATCGATGAATGGATTACTCAGTAAATCATCTAAAGTACTTGTGACAGGTGTTGCTTGTTTGATTGGTTCAGTTGTTAAATCTTCCAAATTTAATTCATCTGACATACATTAATTCTCCTCTTTCTCAGTATAAGCCATTTTTTCTTGATTCATCTGCTCTCTTGAGAGGTTTTGTTTAGCTAAAGTGATCTCAACATCTAGTTCATCTAGATCGTCTGCCATAAAACGTTCATAATCTGATACGAGCAATTTAGAAACTTCGTCAATCACATTAGAACTTTTTTGTAGGGCATCATAGGTATTTTTTGTTTTGATGTCATGAGCATTAATCTCAAGATACTTGTTAGTTAAGTCTACCAAATTTGGTAGGTGATTGTAAAGAAAGCGGTCAGCTAAATGCAACTTTGTTGGCTCTTTTACGAGTTCTTTAAACATTGCTTTAGCGGCTTTGACTGTATCGTTTCTCAAATCAATGGCTTTCAGCTTGGCAACAGCATTCATGTTTTCATCTAACTGAATAACCTGTTTTTTAGCAGTGGCCATTGTTTCACGGAAAAAGGCAATTTGCTTGTCGTCCATCCCTAATTCTTGGTAGTGCTTTTCTTTTTGCAAAGAAACAACTGGAACTGATTTAGTAGCTGGTGATTTGCGACGAGTGATGATTTTTAGGATAACGCGCGCTAAAACTAGCAAGACTCCTAGTATAAGTAAGGAACCAAACACACTTCCCGTGTCATCGAACACCACGAAGAACCCAATAACAGCAAGTATATAGATGGCAAATTTTGAGATATTTTTTATGTTCATTTTATCTTTCACTCCAATTCCTTTTGATTAACTTCCATGTCCTTATTTTAGCACAGAAGTAGGTCACTAGGGTATCAGTCCTAAGTTTGATTTAATTTAAACTTAGGACTTAGTTAAGAATTACCTGACGATGAACTAAATTTACCTACTTATATAGGAAAGTTCTGGTAAAATAAGCGAGACCTTACAAAAATGTCAGCCATCTAGTTGCTTAAGTAATTGAAAAAAAGTCCAGTAAACGGTATGATTAGGACAAGAAAACAGGATATGTGAGGGTGAAAAATGAAATTTGAAGAGTTTGAGGAAAAAACGATCAAGCGTGAGACACTTTTTTCAGGTCATATCATTGAGTTAGCCGTGGATGATGTCAAATTACCTAATGGAGAGCTGGCCAAGCGCGAACTGGTTTTTCACAATGGCGCAGTTGGAATTATCGCCTTAACTGCTGACCAACGGATTATTTTAGTGAAGCAATTTCGCAAGCCACTGGAGAAAGTAATCTTAGAAATACCAGCTGGTAAGATTGATACCACTGACGGAGATACCCTTGAGACTGCGAAGCGTGAACTCGAAGAAGAGACTGGTCAGCAAGCAAAGAATTGGGAATTTGTCAGCGAGTTTTCTTCAGCGCCAGGCTTTACCAATGAGATTCTTTATATCTATAAAGCGACCGACTTAGTCACAGTCGAGAATCCTTTGCCTCAGGATGAGGATGAGCTGATTGAACTGCATGAATTGACCCTAGAGGAAGCGAAGGCAGCCATTGCGAGCGGCGATATTTATGACGCTAAAACAATCATGGCAATTCAATATTGGGAACTAGAAAGCTTACGCAAGTCGTAACAAAAAAATCAACGTAATTAAGTCGTTTAGTGGGAGGTGCAGTCATGTCTAAAAAAGAACCGTTGCTAACCCGTGCCAAGATTCGGGAATTAAAAGAGCAAGAA
This sequence comes from Vagococcus sp. WN80Y, assembly GCF_059621045.1. NCBI lineage: Bacteria > Bacillati > Bacillota > Bacilli > Lactobacillales > Enterococcaceae > Vagococcus > Vagococcus sp. WN80Y. Next base: position 2,524 of record NZ_JCAQHY010000141.1, on the reverse strand, counting down.
AGTAAATTAACGAAGCTTAAAGAGCTTGAGTTGCAAAAACAATTCGAGGCGGAAGAAAAGAAGATTGGCAAAGTATTTTCTAAGGAAAAGAAAAAGGTCAAGTCGGTTAAAGGCAGCCGTGCCCTTCAAAATGAACAAGTGCATGAACGCAGTAGTTTTTTAACAAAAGCAATTATTATTGTGGCACTACTTTTAGTGCTGATGTTTTTAGCTGTTAAGTATTTATAGAGAGGAATTAATCGAGTGAAAATTGGAATTATTGGGGCTATGTCAGAGGAGATCCGCCTACTGCGTCAGACGATGAGTGAGCAAACAGAGTGGAGCGAGGCTGGTGCGACCTTTATTTCTGGCACAATCGGAGATAAAGAGGTGGTTGTCGTTCAGTCGGGGATTGGGAAAGTGCTAGCAGCCGTTACAGCTACTCTTTTGATTAGCCATTATGAGGTGGATAAGCTAATTAATACAGGCTCTGCTGGTGGAATCGGTGATGGCTTGGAGATTGGTGATTTGGTTATTTCTGATAAATTAGCTTATTTTGATGCAGATGTTACCGCCTTTGGTTACCAGATGGGACAAATGGCGGGGATGCCGCTTTATTATGAAGCGGATAAAGAATTGATTGCTCAGGCTGAGACAGCGGCGAGAGAGAACGGGCTACAAACTCGCACAGGGCTAATTGTGTCAGGCGATACTTTTGTAGATAATCAAGAAACAATTAGTCGAATTAAGCACTATTTTCCAGAGGTTTTAGCTAACGAGATGGAAGGGGCAGCGATTGCTCATGTGGCTCATCAATACAAGGTGCCCTTTGTCGTTGTTCGCGGGATGAGTGATGTTGGTGATGAGTCAGCAAGTGTTAATTTTGATGAATTTATTATAGAAGCTGGGCGCAAGTCAGCAGAAATGGTGATTGCTTTAGTTAAGGCATTGTAACGTAAATAAAGCGTAAAGGGAGTAAGTCGAATGAAAGCTTTGTTGTCGATTGATTACACAGAAGATTTTGTTGCAACAGATGGTGCGCTGACGACTGGTGAATCAGGGCAGCGGATTGAAGGGGACTTAGTGGCTGTTACACGACAATTTATTGAAGCCGGTGACTTTGTGGTTTTTGCGATTGACGCACATGATCCTGCAGATCGTTACCACCCTGAGAACAAGTTATTTCCTCCCCATAATGTGATTGGAACTCCAGGGCGTCAGCTTTATGGGGCGTTGTTACCACTGTATGAGGCTAACAAGGACAAGGAAACGATTTATTGGTTTGATAAACGACATTATTCCGCTTTTAGTGGGACGGATTTGGATTGTCGATTACGAGAACGTGGGATAACAGAGCTACATTTGACAGGTGTATGTACAGATATTTGTGTCCTACATACTGCCGTTGACGCTTATAATTTAGGCTATCAATTGGTTATTCATGAAAAAGCGGTTCAGAGCTTTGATCCTCAGGGACATGAGTGGGCGCTGCGTCATTTTAAGAATACATTAGGAGCAACTATTGTCTAATTGAGTGAAACGATCCTATGTCTTATATAGTGTTGAATTAAGTTACGCTATATAGCCATTTCTTTTTTATATCTATTGTTGATGGGTGATTCATATCAAAGAGAGTTGGTGAATGGATGGTAGAAGCGAATGTCTGCCTACGGGATAATTATGTCACTATTAACGGCTCTTACGGAGGGAATCAGGAGTGGTTTCGCGATGGGGTGTTTGGCAACGGGGATTTGATCGGACTTGGCGGCTGTGGGTTGATTGCCATGGCGGATACGTTGCTGTATGTATCAGCTCACGAAGAGTTGTCTCAAAGTTTACCAGATTTAGTGGTAACAAATAAGTTGACAATGGCAACTTATCGACTTCTAGTCGAAACGCTCTTTTACCGCTATTTACAGCCTTGGCGTAATCCATTTTTTAATCCAGCTACCTATCATAGTGATGCTAATTTTGTTCTGGGGATTCAAGGGTGGCAATTGAAACGAGGCGTCAATCGTTTTTTTAAGTATCGTCGTAGTCAATTTTTTTCAACTAAAAATCAAGAAAAAATAAGCCAAGCCATTCAACAGCAGCTTAAAGCTGACCGCCCAATTCCTTTAATGATCGGTCCGACAAAAGACATGTTTCCAACAGTACTTCGGTGCTTGGGGCGTAATCAGGAAGTGTTTGTTCAGCACGTTTCGCGTTTTGAGCATGAGTTTCCACCACGTGATATAGCTGTTGAACGAACGGCGATGAGTGCTCATTGGGTAACGGTTACGGGGTATTACCGAGAGGAGAGAGAGTACGTGGTTATTTCTTCTTGGGGAGAGCGCTATGTGATGGATTTGACTGCTTACCTCGCTGATAGAGAGAGGATTGGCGGGATTATTGTTCTGTAGTGTGGACTATTCTTAAAATTAGTAGAGTTTGGGACGTAAGTCCGAAGAACCTTAAGATAGAAGACCGAAAATCGTAAAAAATGATTTTCAGTCTTCTATTTTTTAGATTATTAGGAGAATCCTCTTTGTTTTCTAGCTTACTT